>CATLZI010000080.1 GCA_950063125.1 uncultured Porticoccus sp.
TCGGCTGAACCGTGCCCTGGCTCAGCACACTGACCTGGCGACGCGCCGGAATGGCTTTCATGACAGAGATTTCTGGCGGCGCCGGTTCCACCCGGGGCTGCTGAATGGGCTCGGGCCTGATACCGGCCAATACGACCACTACCAGAATGGCCACCAGCACAATCACCAGGGGAACAAGCACTCTTTTTAATCGACCCATCGTCTGTTGATTATCCTTCTAATTGGGAAAAGTGACATTATCACAGGATCACGTGATATCCCGGCCCTTACAGCAACCAAACGGTCAGTAATCTGCCGAAAATACAAATCTCACCTCTAAACAGTTGCTGTCATCAAAGCTTCTTCAATATGCCATGCCCCCGTCATCTGAGGCCACTAAGTTTCCAACAAAGCTCTGCAATCAAGAACTGTGAGGCCAGCTATGCACTATAACGCCATATGGCTATCGGACATTCATTTGGGCTACCGGGACTGCAAGGCAAATTTCTTGCTAGACTTCCTCAATAAAACCCACACCAACCGGCTCTATCTGGTGGGTGATGTGGTCGATTTGTGGGCAATGAAACGCTCTTTTCTCTGGCCACCCAGTCATCACGAGGTGTTGCGCAAAATCATCGATCTGGCGAATAACGGCACCCGGGTGATTTATATACCGGGCAATCACGATGATCTGATGAGAGAAGTGGCTGGTACCGTACTTCTCAATATCGAGATCCACCAGCAATTTGTCCACACCACCCACGAGGGCAAAAAATTACTCTTGCTGCACGGTGATGAGTTCGATCATGCCGTGCTGTGCAACCGGTTTGCGCGCCTGGCGGGGGACGCCGGCTACAGCCTGCTGCTACATTTTAACCGCTGGAGCAACGTATTGAGACGTTGGTGGGGGTTGCCCTACTGGTCGCTGGCTCAGTATGTGAAAAACCGGGTCAGAAATGCCCGTGCGGCGATCATCGCTTTTGAAGAAGCCGCAGCCAAGGAAGCCATTCGTCAGGGCGCTGACGGTATTGTCTGCGGGCACATCCACCAACCGGAAATCCGAACGATCGATGGGGTTCTCTATTGCAATGATGGCGATTGGGTGGAGAGCTGTACAGCATTGGTCGAACACCGTCAGGGCAAACTCGAGCTGCTTCACTGGGGTGACCTGCAACAGGCGATCAAATGCGACCAGGCGGCCAATGACAGCTCGATCAGCGCACCGTATTCACTACCGCGGCTCTCCTGAAGGACAACGGCTTCAGGTCACTGCCTCCGCCAGCGTATTGCACGCCCCAATCACTGCAGGGCCACTGTTGACCCCCTGTTTCACGACACCCGTCCGCCCCATCGCCAGGTAATCAAAACCGGCTTCGGCAACCCGCCTGGGATCAAACAGGTTGCGGCCATCGACAATCATGGGTCGATTCATTTTCTCGGCAAGCGCCACGAAGTCAGGGGCCCAGAAGTGTTTCCATTCTGTACAGATCACCAACGCATCGGCACCTTTCGCCGCAGACTCCTTGGTGCCCACCAGCACCAGATCGTCGCGATCCCCATAGATGCGCTGACACTCCTCCATGGCGCGTGGGTCATATGCCTGCACCAGGGCGCCATGCTGCCAGAGAGACTCCAGTAGCACCCTGCTCGGGGCCTCGCGCATATCGTCGGTTCGAGGCTTGAATGCCAGCCCCCACACGGCAATGGTTTTCCCCTTCAGGTCACCATTAAAGTAATGATAGAGCTTCTCAAACAACCGCTGTTTCTGCTCGCTGTTGACCTGCTGTACCGCCGACAGCAGGGGGGTGCGGTAACCCACCTTTTCAGCCGTCACCTGTAGGGCACGAACATCCTTTGGAAAACAGGAGCCACCGTAGCCACAACCGGGGTAAATAAAATGGTAGCCAATGCGGGGGTCCGCACCAATGCCCAGACGAACTTTTTCGATATCGGCACCCAGGTATTCGGCAAGATTCGCTATCTCATTGATAAAACTGATTTTGGTGGCCAGCATCGCATTTGCAGCGTATTTGGTCAGTTCCGCTGAGCGGACGTCCATGACCATCAACTTTTCATGATTTCGATTAAACGGCGCATAAAGTTCCCGCATAATGCCGGTAGCCCGCTCGGAACCAGTGCCAAGTACAATCCGGTCCGGCTTCATAAAATCACCGATGGCTGCACCTTCTTTCAGAAACTCGGGGTTTGAGACCACGTCAAAGGGTATATCGAGCGCACGATGATGGAGCTTCTTTTCTACCCGGGCTCTCACTTCATCGGCTGTGCCCACGGGCACGGTGGATTTATTGACGATTACGGCAGAGTCCTGCAGATACCGGCCAATGCTGTCTGCCACTGACAGCACATGCCGGGTGTCCGCCTCACCATCTTCATCACAGGGCGTACCCACGGCGATAAAAATCACTTCACCGTGGGTAACGGCTTCGGCAGCATCGGTCGTAAATATCAACGATCCCTCCCGTTGCGTCTCTACCAGGTAGTCCTCCAGACCGGGTTCAAAAATAGGGGCTATCCCTCGACGCAACGCATCTATCTTCAGTGCATCCTGATCAATACAGGAAACCTGATGGCCAACATGGGCAAGACACACACTGGTCACCAACCCCACATAGCCTCCACCAAATACCGTCACTCTCATTCCACACACCCCATCATTTGAGTGGATTCATGGTGTGACTGTGGCATGACAGCCTTATGGCATTTTTTTTGGGGTTTTGTGACAGCCCCCGGGCTCTTGCAATAGCGGCAATTCAGTTACACTTAGCTGGCCGTAAACCATCAACTTTCAAACCTTTGCTCTGCCGGGTGCTACTTGCCGGGGAAGACAAGAAAACGATCTTGGCCTGATAAGGAATTTAACTTGCCGCTACTAAAAAACCGTTTGGCCCTGCTGACTGCCGCGACCGGGGAACAGCTCCTGACCAAGATGATCAGGGGTATTGAGAAAGAGAGCCTACGGGTGACACCGGCCGGCAAACTGGCACAGACCCCCCACCCGCCGGCATTGGGGGCTGCGTTGACCCACCCGAAAATCACCACGGATTACTCAGAGGCGTTACTGGAATTCATTACCCCACCTACCAGTGATGCCGACCTGGTATTGCAAACCCTGGAGGATATCCACCGCTTCACTTACCACAGGATTGGCGATGAATTGCTTTGGGCCAACAGTATGCCCTGCCAGCTCAGTGGCGACAGTGATATTCCGGTGGGCTATTACGGCACCTCCAATATCGGCAAAATGAAAAGTGTTTACCGGGTTGGTCTGGGCCACCGCTATGGCCGACTGATGCAAACGATTGCCGGTATCCACTACAATTTTTCAGCCCCGGATTCACTCTGGGAGATGTTGCGCAAGGCAGAGAATCCCGGCCAGTCGCTACAGAATTTTAAAACTGAAAACTACTTTGCCCTGATTCGCAATTTCCGCCGTTACTTTTGGTTATTACTCTATTTGTTCGGTGCGTCGCCCGGGGTTTGCCGCAGCTTTGTCAGAGGTCGTGAGCATCGCCTGATACCCTTTGGCAAAGACGATCACAGCCTCTACGCGCCCGACGCCACATCACTGAGAATGGGCGACTTGGGTTATCAAAGCACGGCCCAGGAGCAACTGATTGTCTGTTATAACGATCTGCGCAGCTACGTGACCACCCTTCGCGGTGCGCTGGTCAAACCCTATCCGGCATACGAATCGGTAGGACTCAAAGATCGCCATGGCGAGTACCATCAACTGAGCACCCATTTACTGCAGATTGAAAACGAGTTTTACAGCACCATCCGGCCAAAGCGGACGACCAACACCGAAGAGACACCATTGAGGGCCCTGTGGGATCGCGGTGTTGAGTATATTGAGGTGCGTTGTATTGACCTGAACCCTTACCAACCGCTGGGCATTGATCGTGAGCAGATAGATTTCCTCGACATTTTTCTGCTCACTTGCCTATTGGCCAGCAGCCGGGACACCGATGACCAGGAATACCGAAATATTCTGGATAATCAGCGGCGCACGGTTTATCGGGGAAGAGATCCTCAACTCACCCTCCGGGATGGGGGAAGTGACCGATCACTTGTCGAGTGGGCCGAAGCAATTTTTGCCGACATGGCACCAGTGGCTGACATGCTGGATGATCACCATGGCGATGACCGTTACCAAAAAACGTTGTTGTCACTCCGCCGTCGGCTGAAGGATCCCTCTCTGACCCCCTCCGCCCGGATGCTGGAGGAAATGGCAGGCACTAACCAGACATTCTTTCGGGTCGCCATGAAATATGCCACCCAGCACCGCGAATACTTCCTGGACACGCCTCTGGACCGGGAGACGGAGGCACACTACCAACAGCTGGCCCGCGATTCCCTGCGACAACAACAGGAGATTGAGCAGCGCGATGACCGAAGTTTTGACCAGTTTCTGGCCGATTATTACCGGCAGTATGATTTTCAGCTGTGAACTATCTCGCCCATCTCCATCTGGCAGGCCAATGTCCGGAACAGATGATCGGTGGGTTACTGGGTGATTTCGTCAAGGGTCCCCTCCGGGGAGACTACCCGCCAGCGATCGAGGCGGGGATTTTACTGCATCGAAAAATAGACGTTTTTACCGACAATCTTCCGGCCGTCCGGACTGCCATCACTCGCTTCGAACCGCCCTACCGGCGTTTTGGCGGGATACTGCTCGACCTCTGCTACGACCACTTTCTGGCCGATAACTGGTCGAGGTATCACCATCGTCCCCTCACAGACTTCTGCCAGGATTTTTACCGCGACCTGTCCGCTTATGCAGAGATTTTACCGGACAGGGCCAAGCGTTTCAGTGAAGTGGCGCCCCAGGTAAACTGGCTTGAAAACTATGCACAGTTTCAAAATCTGGAATATATGCTGGAACGCATCGGTCAACGTTTTAAAACACCAATACCTCTCCACCAGGCTTTCCCCGAACTGCAGCGAGACTACCGGTTATTGTCCAATGAGTTTCACCAGATCTTTCCTCTGTTGATTGAGTTTACTGAAAGCCAACGTCTAAAATGAATGGCCTCCTGAAGGGAATAATCCAATGATACCGACGACCAGACAGACCAATCTGGTGATCTTTCTCGGCTGCACGCTGTTGATCCTGATCGCGCTCTACATGCAACACATAATGGGACTGGTTCCCTGTTACCTGTGTGTCACCCAGCGGGTATTCGTCATAACCACCGGACTTATCGCCCTGCTGGCATTTCTTCACCGCCGGCACACTCGCTTTTACGGTGCTATCACCGCCCTCAGCGCACTGGCAGGTGGTTTTTTCTCCGGCAAACAGCTCTGGTTGCAACATCTGCCAGAGGAGCGGGTTCCCGCCTGCGGACCACCGGTGGAATACCTGTTTGACGTTTTCAAGTTCAGCGATGCGTTGGGCATGCTGCTGCGCGGTGACGGCAACTGTGCCGAGGTGCAATGGCTGTTTCTCGGTCTCAGCATTCCCGGTTGGACTCTGGTTTGTTTTCTCCTGCTGGCTGCGCTGGGTGTGTGGCAAATGGTTCGCCGCCAGTGAATTTGCTGCGTGGACTCGCCGTACTGATCCTGTTTCAGGGCATTGGTGAGGGGATCAGTCACATCGCCGGGATACCGGTACCCGGGCCGGTAATCGGCATGGTCCTGTTATTTCTGGCACTGCAGTTCAGCCACACGGAAACACCGGCCTGGCTGGGGCGAACGGGCCACTCACTGATCCGCTGGCTGTCTCTGATGTTCCTGCCCGCCTGCACCGGCCTGTTTTTTCTGCCCGACATTTCCCGGGACCAATGGCTCCCCATCGCCGGGGCCATTGTTCTTGCAACCCTGCTAACACTGCTATTGGCGGCCCTGTTGATGCAAAAACTGATGCCCGCTGAGGGCGAGCGTCCATGACAGAGCGGCTGGCCAGTATCCTGCTGTTGGCACTGACCTTTGCTGCTTTCGCCGCCGCTCTCTGGCTGTATCGGGCCAATCGGGGTCGGCCCACCCTGCAGGCGCTGATGCACCCGCTGGTCACCGGTCCGTTAATGGTAAGTGCCATATTGGTCGCCACCCATATTGATTACGACCAATACCGGGAGGCCAATCAACTGTTCTTTTTTTTGCTGGGCACCACGACCGTCGCGCTGGCAATTCCGCTTCACCAGCAATTTCATCATATTAGCCGGCTGTTCAGGCCACTAATTATTACGCTGATATTTGGTGCCAGTTTTGCCGTGGCAAGTGCCCTGGTGATCGCCTGGTTACTGGGTGGCTCCATAGAGACACTGATTTCATTGGCACCCAAATCAGTCACCACCCCTATCGCCCTTGGCCTGTCGGAAAAGATTGGCGGTCTGCCCGCGCTGACTGCCGGGGTGGTTGTGTTTACCGGTGTTGTGGGAGCGGTGCTGGGCCCACTGATTTTTCGTTGGCTGGGTATCACGGACGACCGGATCATTGGCTTTGTCACAGGAATTTGTGCGCACGGGGTCGGGACAACCAGGGCCTTTGAAATAAGCGCCCGTTGCGGCGCTTTCGCCAGCCTGGGCCTTGGCATGACCGGTGCACTGACAGCTTTCAGCCTGCCGTGGCTGGTCATTTTTTTCCTCGATTAGCCCTGACAGCCAGTGTGGCCGTGCGCGCCTAATGTGTGCTTGCCACGCACACACTGTTTCCCTATGCTTGGTGCATTCCAACAATCACAAGCAGCACCGTTTATGCTAGAAAATTGCAAGTCGGCCAAAGAGCGCTGGGGAGGTGTCAGCAAACTGATCGATCAGTGGCTGGAGGAGCGGCAGGAAATGCTGGTTCGCTTTTGTGCGCTGGGCGAAATCCGCCATTTCAGCAGTGAGGACCCCTCACAGGGCAGGAAGGTCAAAACTTTTTTTGAAATTCTTGTGGACTACACTTCCGCAGGCCACTTTGAAATTTACGATCAGTTGATCCGTGAAGGTAACAGTTATCATGACAAGGACGCACTGGAGGCCGCCAACGGACTGCTGGAAACAATTGATGCAACAACAGAGCTGATCCTTGACTTCAATGACAAGTATCTGGAGACCGATGACCTCACATCTCTGGCAGCGGATCTATCCACACTGGGAGAAGCCATTGAGTCGCGGCTCGAGGCTGAGGACTGCATGATCGAAGTCCTGCATTCCGCACATCACGATCAGTCCCAAAAAACAACTAGCTGACCCGACCAATGGCATCGGAAAATTTTCGTGCGTCATTACCAAACTGGCTAGCCATAAAAAAGGCCCTCGTGGGCCTTTTTTATTGAATAAGCAAAACCGGACAGGAATTAATCGAGGCCCATCACTTTGACCAGCTCCACTTCAAAAATCAGTGTGGCATTGGGACCGATCAGCCCGGCTGTGCCATTTGGGCCGTAGGCAAGATCGGAGGGAATGTAAAGCTCCCACTTGGCTCCTTCCTGCATTTTCTGCAGCGCTTCCGTCCAACCCGGGATTACCTGTCCGACGTTCAGCTCTATCGCACCTCCGTGTTTCTCGGAGGCATCAAACTCAGTACCGTCAACCAGGGTCCCCCGATACTCTACGGAAACCTGATCGTTGGCATCAGGTGATGCGCCAGTACCAGCCGTAATGACCTTGTATTGCAGTCCGGTTTCAGTGGTAATCACACCGTCTTTATTGGCGTTGGCAGCAAGGAAGGCCTTTCCCTCAGCGGCATTTTTCTCTCCTGCTTCTGCCATCTCCGCCTGCTTTTCACCATTTAATGACTGTTGCTTGGCCTGTTGCTCCGCATGGAAGGTTTCAATCACCTCGGCCAGCTCTTCGTTATCAATACGCGGAGGACGATTATCGAGTGCGTCAGCGAGACCCGCGGCAAAGGTTTCGCGGTCCAGCTCAATGCCACCCATGGCCAATTGGCCACCCATATCCACACCAATGACATAACTGTACTTCTGTAATTGCGTTTCCAGAACCGGCTCCTGATCCTGATCGCTTGTCTGCTGTGTCTGGGGCTTTTCACTGCAGGCGCCAAGGGCAAAAATGGCCGTCGAGGCCAGCAGTAGATATTTCATTTTCATAATCAGTACCTTGTATGGAAAATCAATTTAAATGTTATGTTAACGTAAATTCAGCTTTTGAACTTTGCCGAAGCCACTGGCCAAACCAGTGGACTTCCGGAATTTATTGCAACGTCGCTTGTACGGCTCAGGTAAAGATTCAGATTTTGCAGTTGTTGTCTTACACCCAGCTCTCCGCTATCGGCGCTGTCCATTGAGCTGCCGCTTTTCGTCCGCCACCAGTTACACAGCCTATTCTGGACAACTCGCTCGGCCTTGAGTTCAAGTTGCTTAACTTCCTGCGGCCATTCCTGATCGGCGAAGCCCGCGAACTCCGACTGTACAAAACGCCGAACGCCACGCAACGGCTCGACAACCTGTTCATTCCAGTCCCGAATGATCTCTTCCGCTTCATCCAGATCCTGGACAGTTAACACCTGTCCGGAACTGCCGAGCCAGCAACAGAACAGGACCAGATTGACATTGGCGCCGATGTCGTCCTGTAGCTCGAGACACGCCCGGGCCACTTCCGGACGACCGTAGTGAACCAGCGAATAGTCCCAGAAGGGATTGTCCGATAACTGGTTCAAAGCCCACCCCTCAAGCCATTGCCAATACTGCGTCCACCAGTTTGTTGATGCCTGTGGCCGCTTCACTGATGCGGCCGGCCAGCAGATACGCGGGCGTGGTAACCAGCTTGTTCTTCTCATCGATACAGATATCGCC
>CATLZI010000081.1 GCA_950063125.1 uncultured Porticoccus sp.
GCAGGACCCATACCAGCGGTATCACCACCGCGGCAATTACCATCACACGGTGCCAATTGGCACTGTCCAGATTGCCCATTTGCCAGAGGCTAATGCGACGCAGCATTTCATTGTCGGCAAAGAAACTGAACAGGCTGGTTACCGCCCCCGCCAAGGCCGTGATGGCAATTCCGGCCAGCAACATGGTGGATACGGAGGTACCGGTTACCGAGGTTGCCAACCGGTAAACGACAGCTGTGGCGGCCATGCCACCAAGAAAGGCACCGATCGCAATCGCAGGCAGACCCAACCCGGAACCCAGGAATCCAAAGCCACCGAAAAAAATCACACAACTGGCGCCCACCGAGGCGCCACTGGAAACACCGATCAGGGAGGGGTCAGCCAGTGGATTGCGAAACAGACCCTGCATCACAGCACCACAACTGGCCAGACAGGCGCCGACCAGGGCCGCCAACAACACCCGTGGCAGACGGATCAGTTCCAGCACGCGACCGTCCATATCCTGGTCGGCAGACCAGAGCGTCAGCAGTTTTACCGGGGCAATCTGTACCGGGCCCACGAGCAAGCCAAGCAATACAGCCAGCACCAGCAAAACCAGGGCAACCACCATAAAGGCCCGCGGGGGAAGACGATGCAACGCGCAGTTCCTCGGTCGGCCCGTCAGAAGTCCACACCGCGCCGCGCCATAATACCGGCGCGATAGGCGTGCTTGACGTCCCGTATCTCGGAGACGGTATCCGCCAGCGCCTGTAGCCCCGCCCCACCACCGCGGCCGGTCACCACAACACTCTGGCCGAACGGTCGGTTGCGCAAAGCATCCAGCACTTCGGCTTCATCGAGATACTGAAAACTGAGCATGTAGGTCAACTCATCCAAGACCACCAGATGGAAACTTTCATCCGCCAGCATCCGCTTGGCCACCAGCCAGGTGCGCAAGGCGGCCTCCATATCACCCTGGCGATCCTGGGTATTCCAGGTAAAGCCGGTGCCCATCTGGTAGAAGTCCACTTCCGGACATTTTTCCTGCAGGTAGAGCTCTTCGCCCGAGAGCTGCTCGCCCTTGATGAATTGCACCACCCCCACCTTGTAGTGATAGCCCAGCGCCCGCATCACCATGCCAAAGGCAGAACTGGATTTACCCTTGCCATCACCGGTGAGAAAAACCATCGCCCCGCGCTCCTGGTCTGCGGCCGCTATACCGGCGTCCACTTTTTCCTTGAGCTTCTGCATCTTCTGCTGGTGTTTGTCTGTCATTGCATGTCCTCAGGGGGTGTTCGGAATTTTCACTGCGCCCATCATACCCCGGGGCAGTGGATGAATTTCGGGGTGGAGCAGATTGGCCAGTATTTCCAGACTGTCCACCAGCCGGGGACCGGGGCGACTGAAATAACTGTTGCCGTCTACCATATAAACTTGGTCAGACTCCGTCGCTGGCAGCATGCCGTAACCTGGCCTGCCTGTCAGCAGGGGAATATCCAGGGCCGTGCGCTGCAAGTCAAATCCGCACAGTGATACCACCACCACATCCGGTGCCGCAGCCACCAATTCCTCCCACGAACGGCGGCGGGACGGCCGCTGCTGTTCGCCAAAACAGGGCGTGCCACCGGCCAGCTCAATCAGCTCCGGGTACCAGTGCCCGCCATCGTAGATCGGGTCGAGCCACTCCAGAATTGCCACCCGGGGACGCAGCGCCGGCACAGCCGCCGTCCGCGCCGCCACCTGATTGACCCGGCGGCAGAGCTCGGCATGATAGCTAGCGGCTGCAGCGAGACAGCCCGCCGCCTCTCCCACCAGTAACACCGTATCCAGAACATCCTGCAGACAGGTGGGCTCCAGATTGATCACCCGGACATCACCGGGCAACTGACAGGCTATCTCATTCACCTCACCGGCAGAGACCGCACAGACGTCACAAAGGGCCTGGGTGACGATCAAATCAGGAGCGAGCTGCCCTAGTATCGACTCGTTCAGACTGTACAGCGCACTGTCCGTTTCCAGTTGGTCGCTGACCAGCGTATCGATCTCATCACTGGCAAGCCCCTTGGGAATCCTGGAGGCAGTTACCACCGGCAATCCCACCACGTCGGGTGGAAAATCACATTCATGGGTGACGCCCACCAGACTGTCACGGAGTCCAATGCCACAGATGATCTCTGTGGCGCTGGGCAACAGCGAGACTATTCTCAAGCCACCACCTCCGTCAGGTCGGTGTACACAAACCCCTCGCGGGTCACTGTTTCACCCACCTCAACCCGTATCGGCCATTTGAACATCGGCCCGTTCCAGGCAAAGCTGTGGAATTCACCATTCTCCCCACAGGGATCGACCGCCGCCGGCAGTTTCGTCAGAAAATCCAGATTGAACGCGGAGCCCGCCAGTGACTGGGGCATCCTGCCGGGATCCAGACAGGTCACACGTGCCTGCAAGCCACCGTCCACCATGGCCCTGGCCAGTTGATCTGTGGGCGTAGCCCAGATCGGAAACAACACCTCAAGCCCGGTCTGTGCCATGCGGCTTTCACGGTAGGCGCGAATGTCCTCCAGAAACAGATCACCAAAGGCAATGGCGTCGGGTGAGAATTGCTGTATGGCTTCCTCCAGCCCGGTACGCATAGCCTGCTCATACTGCTCATTGCTGCACGGCCAGGGCAGGGGAATCGCCAGCAGCGGCAAGCCGGCAGCATCCGCCTGGGCGCGCACCAGACTCAGGCGGACGCCGTGGATGGCCGAGCGGGCAAACACCTGATTGTAAGTGGTCAATAACCCGACCACCTCCACGGTGGGATCCCGCTGCAATTGATAAAGCGTCCAGGCGGAATCCTTGCCACTGCTCCAGGACAGTAACACCCGGGTTTTCCCGGGTCTGCTCAAATCGGTCACGCCACACCGCTCCCCTGAGCCGACAACTTATTGGGTGAAGCTGTAGCGAACACCCACCATGGCACCAAAACCGAGTGTCTCATAACCAAAAACCTCTTCATAATCTTCATCCAGCAGGTTTTCCAGCCGGGTATAAATGGTCAGCGAATTGCTCGCCTGGTACTGGGCACTCAGATTCACCAGTGTGTAATCATCCAGTTCAACCCGTGTTGAGGGCTGCGGCCAGGGTGGAAAATACTGGTCATCCTGGTGGCCATTGTACTGGGCATTCAGAACAATATTGAGGCGTTCAGCCACCTGCCAGTTCAGCGTCGTACTGCCGAGATGGCGGGGCCGACGCAGTTCATCCACATCCCGACCGCCACTGTCTGGCTCAGTGGCATCCGTGTAGGTGTAACTGCCCTTGAGGGACAGGGTCGGCGTCAGGCTGGCATCAAAGGTCAGCTCTACACCCTGCCGGTCGCTGTTACCATCGACATTTTCTGCTGTGAAGGCAAAGGCAACCGGATCATAGACAAACCCGTTGATTTCATTTTCCAGACGGGCGCGGAAATAGGTCAGGCCAAGTATCAACCGGTCATCAAACAGTGACTGATCGACACCCACATCCCAACTGGTGGATTTTTCCGGGCGCAGGTCGGGGTTGCCGATAAAATTTGTATAGAAACCAAAACGCTCGGAGAACGTGGGGTTTTTCACCGCTGTGCCCCAGCTGGCACGGAAACGTGTGGCCGATGCGGGGATACGGTAACTGGCATCGAAGCGCCGCGTGTAGGCATTCTGAAATTCGCTGTTGTCATCGTGGCGCAAACTGGCACCCAATGTCAGCCGGTCCCACAGCGCCACCCGATACTCCAGTGCCACACTGTCGGTTTCGCGGCTTTGGTTCTGATTCGGGTCGCCGAACAGAATGGGGCCTCGCTGGCGGAAATCCTCGGTTTCCCGCTCCAGCAGTAGCGACAGGCGCTGGGTCTGCTCATCCCAGCTGAAACTGGTGAGGTAGCTGTACTGTTTTTTCCGCGCCGCGTTCGAACCGGTGGTCGCGCCATCGGTATAGTTTTCGTTGTTGTGGCGGCTGACCGCCAGAGCGACCCGGTGCTGCCAGCGATTATCCAGCAGGGACAAATCCGCCTGGGCGCGGACAAAGCGCTGACGGAAGTCTGATTCATGGTCACCGTCCTCCGGCAAACCGGTAATCAGGTCATCAATGCCATCAAATTCATTTTCACCCTCGGTCTGGCGGGCCGTCAGGGACAGGCCCAGGTTGTCCAGCGGTCGCCAGCCGGCGTTGAGGTTGAGTGTGCTGTTGCGATAGCCATCATCTTCACTGCCAGAGCGAGAAATATTGTCGCCGTCGGAAGACAGATGTGAACCACTGAGGTTGATGTGGGCCGTCCCGGCACTGGCACCGACCGTAAAACCTGTGTGATTGGTGCCATGGCTGCCACCCTCGGAGAATACCTGTGCCTGAAAGGGCTCGTCCGCCTGACGGGTAATAATATTGATCACCCCCGCCACCGCATCACTGCCCCAAAGAGCACTCTGTGCACCGCGCACCACCTCGATCCGTTCGATACCGGCGGAGGACATGTGGGCCCAGTTAAATTCATCGGCCTGGGCACCGTCGTTCACTTCAACGCCATCCACCAGCACCAGCACATGATTGCCTTCGGCACCGCGCATTCTCAACTGGGTAGTGGAACCGAGTGGACCACTCCGATTGATGGCGATACCGGGCACATCGCGCAACAGGTCACTGACTACGGCGGCACCACTGACTTCGATATCCCGGGCAGAAATAACATGAATGGCGTTGCCGGTCTGCTGCAACTGAACCGGTGCCAGGGACGCGGTGACCACGACTTCCTGAAGATTATTTTTACCGGTTTCAGTGTCAATCGCCGGTTCGGCAGCCTGTGCACTGGCAATAGAAATGACAAGGAGTGCCAGGCAACTGGCGGGAGGAAATTTTTTCATTAACAAGTCTCCGGCGTTCGACCCCGAACGCGTGCTGAGTGAGATCAGTCCACGGAGTTATGATTGGCGATGAAACAGGAAAACTGTCGACACCAACGCAACCACACCCCGTGGTTCGTTTGCGTAGCGACAGGCCGGTCTCCGGACTCATGAGCGGTTTCCCCTGCCAGATCGCCTTCCCATGCATATGCACAGTGGCTGTGTGATCTGGCTTTTGAACCCGTACTGCGGGTTCACTCAATTACCGTTGCGGGGGCAGTGTCGGATTTGCCTTTGACTGGCGTCATGGAGCGCACCGACTTCCCGTTTCACCCGACGCACTGAACGCTGCGTCGAGAACCTGTTGCCTAAGCAAGGTGGAGGAATTTACGCCCGGAACCGGGCAAAGTCAATTTTGGGTTTTACATGGGAGACGCGGGCAGAGAGGCATTAGCCAAGCGCATCCAGCGCATCGGTCAGTTTGCGCACCGGTATCACTTCCATCCCCTTGATCGGTTGGCGAGGGGCATTACCAAAGGGGATAATCGCTCGCGAGAAGCCATGTTTGGCGGCCTCTCGCAGTCGCTCCTGACCGTTTTGCACGGGCCTGATCTCACCGGACAGTCCCACCTCGCCGAAAACCACCAGATCGCGGGGCAGCGGGTGATCACGGAAGCTGGAAATAACCGCCAGGATCAGCGCCAGATCGGCACTGGTCTCCAATACCTTGACGCCACCCACCACATTCACAAAGACATCCTGATCGCCGACCATGATCCCACCGTGACGGTGCAACACCGCGAGCAGCATTGCCAGCCGATTGTGCTCCAGCCCCACGGTCACCCGCCTCGGGTTACTCAGGTGACTGTCATCCACCAGCGCCTGCAACTCCACCAACAGGGGCCGGGTGCCCTCCCAGACCACAATGACCACGCTGCCGGAAGCCACCTCATCACCCCGTTGTAAAAAGATGGCAGAGGGGTTTGCCACTTCGCGCAGCCCCTTGTCGGTCATGGCAAACACGCCCAGCTCATTGACCGCACCGAAGCGATTTTTGTGGCTGCGCAGGGGCCGGAAATGGCTATCGCTGGTCCCCTCGAGCATCAGCGAACAATCGATCATGTGCTCCAACACCTTGGGGCCAGCCAGACTGCCATCCTTGGTGACATGGCCCACCAGCAGCAACACTGTGCCCGTCTGTTTTGCGTAGCGAACCAGCATTGCGGCACATTCCCGCACCTGTGAAACGCTGCCGGGCGCCGAGGCAATCTCCTCAAGCTGCATGACCTGAATGGAATCAACCACCAGAATTTTGGGCCGCACTCGCGCGGCGGTGGCACAAACGGTTTCCACGGAGGTCTCTGCCATGATCTGCAACCGGTTTACCGGCAGTCCCAGACGATGGGCCCGCATGGCGACCTGTTGCGGGGATTCTTCACCGGTGACATAGAGCGCCACCTGACTCTCTGCCAGTTTGCAGAGGGTCTGCAGCAGCAAGGTGCTTTTCCCCGCGCCCGGCTCGCCGCCCACCAGAATGCAGGATCCGGGCACCAGCCCACCACCCAGCACCAGATCCAGCTCCTGACTACCCGCGCTGATACGGGGAATATCGGCCAGATCGATTTCCGCCAGCGTGTTCACCACACCGTCGGCAGCCCCGGCAAAGCCACCGCCACTGCGGCTACCCGGGGTGGCAACGGCGCCGAGACGCACTTCAGTCAACGTATTCCATGCACCGCAGTCGGGGCACTGCCCCTGCCATTTGGTGTAATCCGCACCACAGTCGTTGCAAACATAGGCGGTGGTTTTCTTTCTGGCCAAGTAACAATCTCCCGAAAATGCTTTTCAGTCTACCATGCGATCACCCCCGATCAGGGTGTTTGGCTGTGGGGGTATCAGTGAAACTGCAGCGTGGCACGCAGAAATGTCCGCGTTTCAAAACGGTTGGCCTGCTTGAATTCCACGTAGTCGCCACCGAGGTTCTGGCCGATCAATTCCAGCTTCAGGTCAGCATTGCGCAGCGGGAACTGGCGGGCAATCCGCACATCAAGCCGTCGATAGGCATCAGTTTCGGAGCCCCACAGAATCCAGACCATATCGTCGAGATAGTAATAACCGGCACTCACCTGCCAGTGGCGACCGAGATCATGGGACATCAACAGGCTGACGGTATGGCGCGGTGTCGCTGATGTTTGATAGAGACTGCGAAATGCCATGGGCAAACTGGACTGACTGGCGTCCGCGTAGGCATAGGACAGCCAGAAGCGGGTGCGCTCGGATGCCAGCCAGCGCGCTCCGGTCTCAAAACCCTCGATAGCGGTACTGCCACCATTGACGTCAAGGATGGCTCCCTGATTAAAAATCGATACCACCTCCGGGTAAGTGGGATCCCAGACGTATTCAATCTCGTCCTCAAAGGTTTCCCGATAGAGCTTGACCTCGGCGGTCAACCGTTCATCCAGCCAGTTGCCGATATAGCCCAGCTCGTAACTGCGGAGCCGCTCTGCATCAATGGGCTCGGGTGCCATCTGAACGGTTTCGATCACGGTACCGTCATTCAGCCGCACGGCAATATTGTGAAAATTCTCCACCAGAAATGGTTGCCGCCAGCTCTCCGCAACCGAGACCCGAAACATATGTCCCTCAGTCGGGGTGAAATTCAGGCCCAGCCGCCAGGACAGCTCACCGGGATTGATGTTGTTCTTTTCGTATATGGCACCGGCGTTCAACAACAGTTGATCAGTCAACCGGTACTCGATATTACCCTGCGCCCGGTAAGTCTCCATGGCCTGCCACTCTTTTTGGCCGACGATTTCCAGGCTATTGACCATATCCTTGCGATAACCCAGGCCCCAGGCAATCCGGTAGCGCTGTCCATTTAACAGTTGCTGAAACTCGATATCGCGCCGGTTGACCTGATAGTCAAAGGTGCGACCAATCACCTCCTGTTCCTGTTGACCGGGGATCACCCCACCAATATCGGCGGGATCGACCCCCAGTAAGTCCGACAGTAGCCCGGCAGAAAATTTATCGTTTTCTTCACCGGAGCTGAAGCCGAACTGCAGATACCAGGCACTGCCAGGGTCCGTGGTGCGGGTCAGACGGAGGCTGCCATATTGCTCGCTGGCTTCCTTGGTGCCGACAGGATCCACAGAGACACCATTGCCGCCACGACCCCAGGGGCCCTCGGCGTACCCCAGCTGAAAATCCAAGGAAGTTTCCGGTGTGGCTTGAAAGCTCCCCTGGAAGCGACCGGAACGAGCGATCGACTCGTCATTGACACCACGGAAGCCATCGGTGTTGAAGTAACTGAGGGAAGCCCGGTAATCCAATTGATCACCGCTATGGGCATAGCGTGCCGCAAGCAGACTGGTGTCGCGGCTGCCTGTGGTCGCGCTGAACCGCCAGCCGGGATTGTGGTAGGGTTTCTGGGTCACAATATTGATGACGCCAACGAAAGCATTGGAGCCGAAGGAAACACCCGCCGGACCGCGAACCACCTCTATCCGCTCAATGTCATCGACAGTGATTCCCAGCCGATCCCAATCCACCAGCCCAAACAATGATCCCACCACCACACGACCGTCGAGCAAAACCTGCATACGCCGCGAGAGACCGTCGGACTGACCGTGATAGGTTACCGATGCATGGTGATCACGCCAGCTGAGTCCGACCTGAAAGCCCGGCACAAGGCGCAGCAAATCGGGAATTTCGATAAATCCGGACGCTTCAATCATGGATCGGTCAACAACCGAAACGGCCATGGAGGTATCGGTCACCGACTGGGGCAGTCGTGTGACAGACAAAGCCACCGGAATGTCTGCGATCAGATCATCCTCGGTATAA
>CATLZI010000082.1 GCA_950063125.1 uncultured Porticoccus sp.
ATATTCCCGGCCTCATCTGAGATTAAATCCATCACCAATACACCATCTTCTACTATAGCAAGGCCTACTACCTGAATGTCCAGTAAGTTCTGGCTCAGCGCAGCGTTGGCGATACTTCCCGCTGCGGTCATGGCCGCATCCATATTTAGTAAAGCATAGCGCGGAGCGTCCTTTGCGTCGCTGAACGGGTTGGCTATCAGGTAGCCGTTTGCATCACTCAGTAGTGTGATCAACACCTCTCCGGTTTCAATGCCTGCATTGACTTCGCCAAGAATGTTGACTGCCACCGGGCTTCCGCGTAGCACTGAACCTGCAGGTACCCGCAGGGGGGCTGCGTCAGCAAAATGCGGAACGAAACCCAAGTCCGCCGCCAGATCGCCCTCCAGTTTGGTAAAGGATTCGGTACCCAGTACAAAACTTTCTACCGGAACCTCATTGATGCTTTTCCCAGTGAGCTTTGATTCCAGGTCCGGCTGTTGTTCACCAAGCGCGCCCACTTTGAGTATTGCTGTTTCACGCGGTATTGTGGCCACAGGTGTGAAGGTGCGCTCAAGGTCCGGGAGCGTCTCACCGCCCCGGCTGCGCAGACCGGACAGGATCAGGGTATGTTTCACCGGTTTGAGATCATTCATTGGGTCGAGCACCAGATAGCGTCCCTGAAGCAAAAGACTGACCCTGACTAGACTGCCCTGAGCGTCGATAAGCTTGACCTGCTCTCCATAGTTGGCGGTAGCCGGATCTAGCAAGCGATTGAACACCATTCTTAGGGTGCTCATGTCGTTTGGCTGTCTGGCATCGTCAATGCTGGCCAACAGCGCGCTCTGATCCAGGGGGGCGATGGTGAGCAGTTCGAAGTTTCCGTCGCCAATCGTCTCGGCAAACCCCTGCTGCGCGCCGGCGGTACGAAAACGAAAGTCACGGAAAGGGCTTGTGTCGATCCCGCCGATACCCTCTCCGATCAGTTGCAGCCGGTATTCCGTATTTGGTGTGAGTTTATCAACAGGGCGTAGCACCAGGCCGCGTTTGTCATCCGCTGCGTCATGATCGAAGGTGATGGCGTTGTCACCCTCGACAGTAACCAGCTGCAGTCGGTTTTCTAAGTCCGCAGCAACGCTTTCATCAAGGGGAGCTGAGAAACGAAGCACAACCTGGGCGCTGGGCGTCACTTCCCGTTGACCCGGATAGGGGTAGGCGAAAATAAGACTCTTGGAAGTAGGGCTTCTAGTAAAGGTAATAGCGCTATTATCGCCTCCACACCCGGACAGCAAGAGGACGTTGGGCAGCAGTACCCATAGTGCAATAAAACTAGTTATTGTTCTGTGGTTTATTATTGTTTTCATTCTGTTTTTTCCCTGTTCGCGATTCGTCAAATCTGCCGAAGTTCTGCTCAGAACTTCATTGAAGCAGATAATGAGAAGAGGTGAATATCGCCATCAGCGCGCACCGTCTCGAATGGTGCCGGATCGGAGGGAGAGTTGATTGACGTCAGCTCAAAATCGCGCTCCTCGATCTGCTGGTACTGATAGGCCAGCGACAGCACCAGGGGAGCATTGATGATGGGTGCGTTCTTGAGCCGGTAGTCGCCGCCAATGCCGACCACCGTTTTATCGCTATCAAGAAAGTTTACGTCTTGTGAGCGGGATGATTTCAGGGGAGAATCTTCCCATGCCAGCCCGCCAAAAAACCGGAGCTGGTCAGACAACTGGAAGCGGGCGCCAACGCGGGGAACGACCACATCATTAAAACGCAAACCTGCCTGCTCTCTGACTGTATCTCCGGCAAATTTGCTTTCCAGCTCAGACCAATTTTGCTTTTCGACAGAGGCTACAAGCTCGAACTTTCCAAGAGGCAGCAGGATGCTGCCGCCGAACACCTGTGGCTGATACGAATCGATGGTTGACAGAGCTAGATCAAGTCCCGGCTCGGGGATGACGCCAGGAATAACCACGTTAGCATCCACACTGACCTCGTAGTTGGTTTCATCACGCCAGAACAGCGCCACCTCCAGTCCATTGAGGCCGAACGGCATACAAGATGTACGACGCCAAGGTGAGTGACCACAGAAGAGCTCGTTTGTGCGGATGTTAATTCCCAGCGCCGGGGACAGGGTAGGCTTGGCTTCCAGCGAAAGCTGCTCGGAATCCGTATTGCCCGCGAGATCGGAGACCGCTTCAAGGCGTGCCTTCGCCGCTAGTGTCAAGCGTGCTGAAAGGCCTGCATCAACACCGCGAACGAGATCACGAACAGCACCACCAAAGGCCAGGTAAAGCGGTTGGGACTCGTAACGCAGGAATTGTCCTTGCTCTGCTGTGTTGGCTTGGTACGGTAGAATGTTGGAGATGTATTCATCGACGCCCACGTTAATACCCAAATACATGGAGCGGCTCGTGTCCGATTCAGATGCGCCCGTAATGCGGGTTTTGATGCCTAGCAACACAAGCTCGGAACTGCTGTCCGACAGGACGTCACTCTCTCGCGTCAACGGGTCAGAGCCCCCCAGCGATTTTGCGCGCAGCTCCTGGTCGCCATATTGCACGACCGCACTCAGATCGCCTTCGGGGGAGCGGGCCATCGCTGCGGGGTTGTAGTACACAGCCCAGGGCCCAGACTCGAAAGCGCTGAAAGCTTGCGCGGACCCGGCGTTGATGGGACCAAGGCCATAGGTGGATGCCGCGTCGCCTGCGCCGGCAAGGGCATCGTCTGGCGGTACGGCAACGATTGCTACAGCCAACAATAATTTGAAGATAGTCGGCAAGATACGGTTAATTATGCATGTCATGAAAATATCCTTATTTTTGTTATGGTTGTTCAGTTTGTATTCTTTCAGTTGTATATTTACTTGGTTAACCAACCAATTTCAAGAAAAAAGTAAAATCACACAATCGTAGAAGTACGTAAAAAAAGAATATTGGGCATAGGCTTTCGGATTGTTTCTCGGATCAGAGGACCAAAGTTCCCGTATTTGCAGACGGGGAGAGCAATCACTGCCCCAGAACACTCCTAATTGATCCCGAGCATACATGTAGGATAACAATGACTCAGGATGGGCTAAACTGGGTTAATTACGCTTGTTTACTCTAAGGATCCATGTTCATGACATTGAAGATGACGTCAAGATGGCGCCTGCTCCTTTGGTTTCTGGTACCCGTCTTGGTGGTTTGTTCAATCGAAGTTCAGGCACAACTGAAAGGCTATACTGCAGAGCAATTGCGTTATCAGCTCTATTACAAGGTTCTTGACCCAGCTCAAACGCTGTCCGATTCAAGGTGGATGCGTTTGGAGCCCAACGAAAACAGCTTCGGCTTCACTGACAAAATCTATGTATTTAAATTGAATATAGTCAACCTTGGCCAACAGACATTGCCTGTATTGCTCGAGGTGGCCTACCCGCTGCTGGATCACCTGGATATCTACGAGGGTAATCTAGCCCCGTCATCTCAACGCTATTCGCTTGGTGACAAGAAGCCATTTTCCGATCGCGTAATCAAAAACCGAAATTTCGTAATCCCTGCTGACTTAGAACCCAACAAGACAGAGATCTATTTTTTCAAAGTCCAGACGACCAGCGCCACGCAGTTTCCTCTAAACATCTGGAATCCGGTTGATTTCCATGAAAGAGAAAAGATGCTTTATGGTTGGTACGGACTCTATTTTGGCACTATGCTGGTCATGGCCATGTACAATCTTTTTATCTACTCCTCTGTTCGTTACAGCGCTTATCTATGGTATGTCGTTTATGTTTTGTCCATGACTCTGTTTCAAGCAGCCATAGAGGGCCTGACATTTCGGTACGTCTGGCCCCAAAGCCTGTGGTGGAACTCTATCTCCATTAGTTTTTTTGTTTGCACCATGATGGCGGGTGTCCTTTTTTTTCAAATATATTTTCTGGATTTGAAGAATCAAAGCCCGAACCTTTATCTTTTGAGCAAGGTGGCCATCGCGGTGTCTGCTATTCTCATAATTTCGACGTTTATCGTTCCCTACCAATATATCATCAAAGTAGGTGCAGTCCTGACAACTTCGAGCTGCATTATCGCGCTCTTTACCGGCTACTGGGTGTGGTACAAAGGTTACCGTCAGGCCCGCTATTTTTGTCTTGCATGGACAGTGCTCGTGATAGTCGGATTCGGCACGGTGATGAACTATGTTGGGCTTTTGCCTCGAAGCGTTTTTACCGAATACTCAACCCAAATTGGTTCATTGATAGAGGTGGTGCTACTCTCATTCGCGCTGGCTGAATACATCAATTACGAAAAAAGCATGCGCTACGAAGCTCAACAGCATGCATTGTCATTACAGAAAATACACAACGAAGAATTGGAGACGAAAGTCGCCCAACGCACAGAAGAGTTGGAGGTGCTAAATCGAAAATTGTCGGACTTAAGCATCACGGATCAATTGACTGGCTTACGTAATAGACGCTTTCTGAATAGCTATCTGAGAGAAGAGTTGGAACGCTGCCAGCGATATAAACGCCCGATGACTTTAATGATGCTCGATATTGACCACTTCAAGCAATTCAATGACATTCACGGTCACCTGGCCGGTGATGCTTGCCTCCAAGCTGTAGCCAAGTGCATCAGCGTTAGTCTACGCTGGCCGGGGGATCTGGTGGCACGGTTTGGTGGCGAAGAGTTTTGTGTGCTGTTGGGCGAAACCGATTCAGCCGGTGCCGTTAAAGTGGCCGAGAGAATACGAGGCAATGTTGAGCAGCTAGAATTCCGCTGGCAGAATCAAACGATGAAGGTCACCATTAGTCTCGGGGTTGTTGTCAAAACTCCAGATGCTGGTGATTCGATCGAAATTCTCATCAGTTGTGCAGACGATGCCTTATACAAATCCAAGGCTGCGGGCCGCAACCAGGTGACGTTTTACCAGGCCACTTGTGCCTGAATGGATTCAGGTGCGCCTTCTCGCACTTTGAAAAAAACTGGAACTTTTATTTTTGTCAGAGAATTACAATTTAGCATGTTAATTGGTCTGTTGTTTAATATGTTAAGTCCGTTAACACGCTTTCTAAATTGGGTATACCTACAGAACCGGGTCAAATTTCCCATGATGGAGATTCAAGCTTCATAAGTCATTGTGTGGCTGCTGATTAATTTCAAGCTAAAGGCCTCAAAAAGCCGATAAATATCATTATCGGCTTTTTCAAAAAACAACTATTATTCAAATATTACAGTAACTTATAGCTGAAGATGGGAATCTAGGACCGCTTCTGTAGGTATACCTTAAATTCATATTCCAAAGGTGAGCTATAAAAGTTTGAATGGAAATTTCTATTCAAGCTTTCGGATAACTTTTACCGTATCATCAATTTCTGATGCATCAATATACCCAATGAATACTGGATTCTCCGATACCAGCTTCTTTACGTCAGCGCTCCCGTTGACAGTTTTGGGTGGTTGACCTTTACCCGTAAAAATCCGCTGAGACCAATATGCTCTCAACTGTCCTTCATTCTTTTCAAGAATATTCTCATTAAATTTATCCCGGGCTGACGTACCCGGTTGCTGTTCAATAGGTACAGCCGAGCTACCGTCCGGAAATTTCGTTTTCTTCCCTAAGAATATGGCACTAAGCCACTTATCATCGAGCTCTGATACAGAATTACTTGGGTTTACAATCACGACTACATCGGCAAAGGAATGGGAAGAAAGAAATGATATAATACAAGCTACTAAAGTAGCCGTTATATTGAATCTAATCATATTAATCCCCTCTCTAAAATACTAAGTCAATTGCTGCGGCGACTACTTCAATTTTGGTTTCTTGCGGAGGAAGGCACATCCCGCTCATAGGATCACATGGAGTTGCTTCAGTTGTAGATTCTGAGTACTCCAATTTAAACGCTGTACCGGGCAAATAGTCCCAGCGTATCCCTATTGTGTGAGTTTCTACTTCTGCGAGAAAGAAAGCGGCTCTATCTTGCTCAGAATAAGTATAATGGGGTGTAAAATTGCCTATAGTGTATCCCACCGAAGCATACCCAAATTTATCCTCTAAGCCGGTGTCATCATCTTCAAGATTTCCGTATTCACTTCTAAACTTGAAATTTTCATAGTCTGCGATCACGGCATATGCCGAATAAATTAATTTAGTATCTACGCCCAATCCTTCAATTGCTGAATCCATCGTGTTATACACAGCACGTAACTTTATCCAATCGTAAGCTAGCATAAAGTTAATACCTATCATGTCAGTCAGCTCACCGGGTGATCCCAGGAACTCGATTTGCTCCTCCCCCGTCCAAATCTGTGTGGATAATTCAAAGTCACCTAGATAGCGAAAATCATTCAGAGAAACGCCCGTCGTCGTTGAATATGGTGCAACGTACATGTCTGTCGGTGCTCTTAACCAATAGTAGGCATAGGATGTATCTAAAAAGTCGGAATAATAAAACAGTGGTGCGCGGAATCGTCCAAAGTTGATCTTTGTATTGTCAGTTACAGCAAGCGTAGCATATGCCCATTCAAAGGAAGTATCGAAGCTTTTCTCATTTGACCCTTTTGCTACCGCTTGTACCGTTGCTGAAACCGATTCGTTTACTTGGGCGAAAGCCTGTATGGCCATTGTACTTTCCGGCAGGAAGCGCAATGTATTATCGTATGCACCGCCGGTGGCGTTATCAACAACATACTCTGCATCATCGCTTCCCAATGTTTGTCCGGCAGCAACCGACGCAAAACCACTCCATGTAATATCAGCAGCATAGGATAGTCCCGGTGTCATGAAGCAACTAGCCAACATTAACCTGCTGGTTACTTGCGCAATAGTAAATTTCGTTCTAGGCATATATATATCTCCATTTTTTTGCTAAAAATTAGCTTACTCTTACTACCACACAGACAATGTCTCTTAGACTGCTAGTGCTGCAACGCCAGATTGAGCCCTATCAGTCCCTTATGCCATTACATCTACTGCATCTTTCAAAGCTGTAATCAGGTTGTTAATTGTGTCGTGGATTTCCTACGTATAGTCTTGTTTTTTGATGCAAAAGAACGAACCTCGTATGCCACGACGGCAAACCCATGGCCTTGCTCTCCTGTCCTAGCTGTCTCATTTGGCAGTATGTATGTAGCGCTAGTAGGTTAGTCTGGTTAGCGTTCCCTTTGATTACTTCGATCACTATTTAGATTGAGCAACATTGAATGACCAATTAAGTAAGAAATAAGAAGAATGCGTGTGAAAGTAGAGATACCAATTGTCATACCGTAAATAGCCACTTGCTCGCTTCTGGACTCTGCTTCGACAATGAACTTGCCAAAATTACGTTGACTGGTGTCGCGAAACTTTAGTAGATTCATTGATGCGTTTAGTTTACTTGTCATCAGTTTGGAACCGGATGCTAACGCAGTGAAGTCAATGGAAAACAAATAATGAAGCCAGCAGTGGCTACATTGGTAATTAAATAGATTCTAGTTTGAATCGATAAGCGTCTGAACCAATTCACTTTTCCACACCTTCATGCTTCTATTGTTTAGAGTGTAGACCAATTTTTGGTTGGTTGTAGGAACAATATGAGTGAATGCGCTAGGCAACATATATTGCGTTATGCTGGGAGGGATTGGTGATAGCAAGAACTCGTAGGCCATCCCATGTGCTCTACCATCAGCGTCATGACCGTGGTGCGGTGTCCGAGGAATTGCCGTGTTGCCTGTACTGAGTGGGCGACAGACCAAACCAGCGCTTGAAGGCGCGCCTAAAACTCGCGTTGTCGTGATAATTCAAGAGAGAAGCGATAGATTCGACGGATAATTGACTTCCACTCAAATAGTCCGCTGCTTGCCGTGACAGAATCTCGTCGCGAATTTGTCGAAAACTGCTGTCTTCTTGTTTTAGTTTGCGCGCCAGGGTGCGTTTGCTCATAAATAGGGCCGCCGCCGCCTCTTCTTCACTAAGCGTTCCAGGTGGTCGGGACAACATCATCTTCTTGAGCCGGGTCTGGTAGCTTGGCTCCTGGGTCTGAAGTTCCGCAAGCATCGACTCACACTGCCGCAATGCTAGGCGATAGTTTTCGTTGTTGGCGGAGGCGTTGGGTTCCCTGCACAGAACCATCGGTAATCTAAGCATAAGTTGATCGCAACCAAAGCGAACCCGCCCGGACATACATTCGGAATAGGTCGCATGGTACTGAGGGGGCGGGTAGGAAAAGCCGATTTCAGCCTCGTACAGGGGGCGGCCTACAATGAATTCGCCAAACGCTAGCAGCGTCATAATGATAGTCTCTGCCACGCAGCGTTGGAGGTCGTCGTCCAGCTGCATCAGGAAAGCCAGTCTGCATTCCAAGTGATCTTCAATCTGCTGCAAATGCAGCTGAATAACGCTGACGCGCGTAGGCAAGAAGGTGTGTATCGCCTGGAGCGCACTGAGCAAGTCTGGGCTGCTGGAGGCGGCGAACCCCATCGCACCGTGAGTAGCTGGCGTCAGGCGCTTGCCCACCCGTAAACCGAATTCTGGCTGGCCGGACAGCGCCAATGCGTTGCGCAGAATCTGTATCTGCTGGCCTGGCGTAAGAAGGCTGTCCTCACTCAGGAACTGCTGGATGGGGAGGCCGGTGCCATGCAGTAATCTGGGCAATTGGTTGAAGGTCAGATCTAGCTCGCGGGCAATAAGTCGTGAATAGTTTGACGGAA
>CATLZI010000083.1 GCA_950063125.1 uncultured Porticoccus sp.
GATGAGTTGTACGAGACGTTGGTCGGTATCTGGCAGATTAGTGAAAGGCGTCTGGTACGGCTCTTTATTCGGGTTGATCCTTTCGAAAAATTCATCAACTGTCTGGTGTACATGCCGCGAGATATCTACCGAACTTCCATTCGCACTGCGATTGAGCACATGCTCAAAAACGAATTTGATGCCACCGAGTGCGAGTTCAATACCAGTTTCTCCGAGTCGCTGCTGGCTCGTACCCAGTTTGTCCTGAGGCTCAATTCCAGTCGTTACCGGGAAGTTGACCGGGATGAACTGATCGGTCGGATTGTTGAGCTGACCCTCGATTGGAATGATGAGCTCGAGCGTGCGGCACTGGACCAGTGGGGTGAATCCCTGGGCAGGGATATGGCACTCCTGTACCGGGACGCCTTTTCCGCCAGCTATATGGATCACTTTGACCACCGTTCGGCCATTCATGATATTCAGTTGTTTCACGATCTCGGCAGCGATGAGGAAATTGCCACCGGTTTCTATCAGCAGGCGGGTGCTGATCAGAATGTCATGCGTTTCAAACTGTTCCATCGCCATCACCAGCTAGAACTCTCAAATCTTGTGCCGATGCTGGAAAACCTCGGTTTCAGGGTGTTGGGAGAGCATCCCTACCAGATTGCGCCACGGCGGGGCGGCGAGGTCTGGCTACATGATTTCACGCTGCGCTTCGGGCTGGACGTGGATGTGGATGTATCACTGGTCAGGAACACTTTCCAGGAGGCATTCAAAGCCGTCTGGTCCCAGCAAACAGAAAATGATCGATTCAACCATCTTGTGGTCGGTGCCCGGCTGGACTGGCGAATGGTTTCCCTGTTGCGGCTGTATGCCCGCTACATGAAGCAACTGGGCAGTAACTTCAGTCAGGATTTTATTGCGGATACGCTCGCTGCCAACCTCGAGATTACCCGAAATCTGGTGGCGCTGTTCCGCTGTCTGTTTGATCCCAAAGTGGTGACTCCGCAAAGTGATGAATACGGTCGTGCCGAACGCCTCAATCAAAAAATTCTCGATGCGCTGGAGCAGGTTAGCAACCTCAACGAGGACAAGGTGTTGAGCAGCTACCAGCAATTGATCAATGCCACCAACCGCACCAATTACTTCCAGCTCAGTGATGACGATCAACAAAAGCCCTGTATTGCGGTGAAACTCGCCCCCAGAGAAATCGCCGATGCGCCTGAACCACGGCCACTTTACGAAATTTTTGTCTATTCTCCCCGGATGGAGGGCGTTCACCTGCGAATGGGCAAGGTGGCGCGGGGTGGACTGCGTTGGTCTGACCGGCTAGAGGATTACCGCACCGAGGTGCTGGGTCTGGTGAAAGCCCAGCAGGTTAAAAACGCAGTGATTGTTCCGACCGGCGCCAAAGGTGGCTTTGTGGCGAAGCAGATACCGCGCAATCCGGGTCGGGAAGCACTATTGCAGGAGGGTATTGCCTGTTATCGCTTGTTTGTCTCAGGACTCCTCGATCTTACCGATAACGTGGTTGGCGATGACATTGTTCCGCCCCCCTGCGTGGTCAGACGCGATGAGGATGACCCCTATTTGGTGGTTGCTGCAGATAAGGGAACAGCTACTTTTTCTGACTATGCCAATGAGCTATCGCTGGCCTACGGTCACTGGCTGGGTGATGCCTTTGCCTCCGGTGGCAGCCACGGCTACGATCACAAAAAGATGGGTATTACTGCCAGGGGCGCCTGGGTTTCAGTACAACGCCATTTTCGCGAATTGGGACTCAATACCCAGACAGAGGATTTCTCTGTTATTGGTATCGGTGACATGGCGGGAGATGTGTTTGGCAATGGTTTGCTGATGTCCCGGCATATCAAATTGGTGGCAGCGTTCAACCACCAACATATCTTTATCGACCCCAACCCCGATCCCGAGGCGAGTTTTGCAGAGCGGGAGCGGTTGTTTCATCTCCCGCGTTCAAGCTGGGAAGATTATGACCAGACGTTGATATCAGCCGGTGGTGGGGTTTTTTCCCGCGGCGCAAAGTTACTCAGGTTGACCCCGGAAATTCAGGCGTCGCTGGATATCAGCCAGGCGGCATTGAAACCTAACGAGCTGATCAATGCCCTGTTGAAAGCACCGGTTGATTTGATCTGGAACGGTGGTATAGGCAGTTATGTGAAGGCGTCGGGGGAAAGTCACCAGGAGGTTGGTGATCGCTCCAATGATGCCGTTCGTATCGATGGCCGCGAGTTGCGTTGCCGTGTATTCGGCGAGGGGGGCAATCTCGGTATGACCCAGCGGGGCCGCATTGAATATGCGCTCAAGGGGGGTGCCTGCAATACCGATTTTATCGATAACTCGGGAGGTGTGGACTGCTCTGACCATGAGGTCAATATCAAAATTCTGCTGAATGGCCTGGTGCAAAGCGAGGATCTCACCACCAAGCAGCGCAACCAGGTGCTGGTGGACATGACGGAGGAAGTGTCCGAGCTGGTGTTGGCCAATAATTATCGCCAGACCCTGGCCATCAGTCTTGCGCACTACCGTTGTAAAACCAATTTTTCAGAGTATTGGCGGGCGATAGTGGACTGGGAAGCCAGTGGCCTGATCAACCGGTCACTGGAATATTTGCCCGATGACGAGACGCTCAAGGACCGTGAGAAACGCCAGCTTGGCCTGACGCATCCCGAGCTGGCGATTCTGGTGTCCTATGCCAAAATCCTGATCAAGGATAAGGTGCTTAAATCCGACGCCCCAGAAGACCCTTATCTGACAAAAATGATTGCCGGGGCATTCCCCAGGAGCCTCTCGCAGAATTATCCCGACAGACTGTTACAGCACAGTCTGAAGCGTGAAATTATTGCCAACCAGCTGGTCAACGAGATGGTCAACCTGATGGGGGTCCCCTATTTTCAGCGACAGATTGCCTCCACCGGTGCCAGTGTCAGTGATGTGATGCGGGCATTTGCTGTCGCCAGGGACCTGTTGCGCATCGACCATTTCTGGAGACGGGTTGAATCCCTGGATTACCTGGTTCCGGCAGAAGTGCAGTTCGAGCTGTTCCATGCCTTGATGCGTATGGGGCGCCGTGCCTCGCGGTGGGTTTTGCGAAATCGGCGTTCCGGCCTCAATCCACAACAGGAGGTGCAGACACTCAGGCCGAAACTGGTGGAGTTGCAACTCCTGTTGCCGACGCTGTTTCATCGGGAAGAAGCCAATGACTGGCAGGAAGAGGTGCAGCGCCTGATCGAACTCGGGGTACAGGAGGACGTGGGGATGCTGGTGGCCAGTGCCAATTTTCTGTTTTTCGGCTTTGGTATTGCTGACCTGGCAGCCACCGAAAGGAAACCTGTTGGCTTGGTATTGGAGCTCTATTTTAAACTGGGTACAGAACTGGATCTCGATTGGTTTGGCGAACAGATTATTCACCTCGAACCGGACAATCGCTGGCAGGATTTTGCCCGTGAGTCTTATGTGGATGATCTCGAAGGACAGCGCCGCGCGTTGTGTGGTGCGTTGCTGGTAGGGGTTGATGGCGTCAGGGATATCGATGGGGCGATCCAGGCCTGGAAAGCGACACACCCGCACCTGATTGCCCGCTGGATGGATATGATGCAGGAGCTGCATACTACTCCAGGTCGGGATTTTGCCATGTTCTCAGTGGCCCTGCGAGAGTTATTGGATCTTGTTCAGGCCACCATCAATCACCGTGATACAGTGCCTTTTTGCGCGATATGAATGCTGCTTGGGGATATGGAAGCCGGCCGGTACTGGTTGGAAGCGGCGGGAGGTTGTTCGCCTCCGCAATCCGCTTCCTGAGTCCGGTCAGGACATTTCAGGGGGACAGTGCCCCGTTAGGGAAAATGGGTAGAAATTTACAGGTTGCTGACTTTCTGCTGAATGGCCTGTTCCTTGTAGCCGTTCCAGTTATCTTCACGACCTTCCCGCCAACCGTTGCACCAGTCCTGAGCAAGCGTGGTTTCTTCTGCGTGAGGGCATAGTGTCTTGTTTCGGCCATGGTAGCCTGCCTGGTAACCTTTGATGAAAGCGCGGTGGGAGGAATCTCGTTTTTGTCTTTTCATATGACATGAACTCCTGATTTCTAGGGCCACTTTCTATGATTCAAAGTGGTTTACTGGTTTTTATGGTCTAGCCCTTCCATCACATCAAATGTTGTCAGCGCTGTCGAAGATTTTATTTGTCTATAAGTAGTGGTTTTTAATTCCCTTATGTAATCAATCGATTTTGTGTTTCCATTGCTCTCCTGATATGACGGCTTGATTCGTGGGTTGGAAGGTTTTTTATGGGTATGTGGTTTGCCAGTTGTCCGAAAGGACTTGAATCCCTGTTAGCCAGTGAACTGACCTCGCTGGGTGCGGGAAAAACCCGGGAGACAGTGGCGGGTGTTTATGTGGAGGGCACGCTGGCTTTCGCCTATCGGGCCTGTTTATGGTCACGTCTGGCCAATCGGGTGCTCCTGCCCCTGGAGAAGTTCGAGGTCAGCAGTGCCGATGATCTGTATCGCGGCGTCAGATCGATTCCCTGGGAAACACCCCTGACTCCCCGGCAATCCATCGCGGTTGACTTTATTGGTACCAACGATGCCATCAGGCACACCAAATTTGGTGCCCAGCAGGTCAAGGATGCGATCGTCGACCAGCTCCAGGATTGTTTCGGTGAACGGCCGGATGTGGATCTGCAAAACCCGGATCTGCGGATCAATGTGCGGTTGGCGAAGGATGCTGTCACCGTCAGCCTCGACATGTCCGGTGGCAGCCTCCACAAGCGGGGCTACCGTGTGGCCATGGTGCCGGCACCGCTGAAGGAAAATCTGGCCGCAGCCCTGTTGTTGCGGGCGGGTTGGCCGGAGATCGCGGCACGGGGTGGCGCGTTGATTGATCCCCTGTGCGGCAGTGGCACGTTTTTGATAGAAGGTGCAATGATGGTCGCCGATATGGCCCCCGGGCTGATTCGGGAACGATTTGGTTTCCACGGCTGGGCGAAGCACGATGCCACATTGTGGCAAGACATCCGGCAGGAGGCGCTGGCCCGCTGCGAGGCAGGCCTGTCCCGCGAGATACCTGAAATCCGTGGTTATGACAAAGATACCCGGGCCGTAAGTGCAGCCCAGGAAAATATTGCCTGTGCGGGATTGGAAAAGTGGGTGCGGGTCATGGCGAAACCCATCGAGGCGTTCAAAAAGCCCACACACCGTGAAACGGGAGATGGACTGATTATTTGCAATCCCCCTTACGGTGAACGCTGGGGCGAGATGGAAGAATTAAAACCGCTCTACCAGACATTGGGTGAAGTGGCTAAAAGGGAGTGCCCTGGCTGGCGTATGGCGGTAATTACCGGCAATGCGGAGCTGGCCGGTGAACTGCGTTTGCGTGCCGATAAGAAGTACCAGTTTTTTAACGGCACGATTCCCAGTCAGCTATTGCTCTTTCAGCTTCGGGAGGCTGATGACCGGAACCCGCAGCCGCGCTCCGATGAGTCTGCAGCGGCGCTTGGTGAAGGCGCGCAGATGTTTGCCAATCGGCTGAAAAAAAATGCCCGAAAACTGGCGGGCTGGCTGAAGGCTTCAGGGGTGAGCTGTTACCGTCTGTACGATGCGGATATGCCGGAGTATGCCGTGGCTATCGATGTCTATCAGGATGCCATCCATGTGCAGGAGTACGCCCCGCCCATCACTGTCGATGAGGCGAGCGCCAACCGCCACCTCACTGAGATCCGTCAGGCGCTGCTATCGCTTTATCCGGAAAGCCGCGGTAAATTGTTTTTTAAAGAGCGCCGCCGCCAGAAGGGTGATAACCAGTACCAGCGCCAGCCCAGCGGCTCCAGTCATAATGCGGTGCAGGTAGTCACAGAGGGTGCTGCCCGCTTTGAGGTGAATCTGTCAGATTATCTCGATACCGGCCTGTTTCTCGATCACCGACCGGTGCGCCGGATGATCGGTGCCATGGCCAGGGGCAAACGGGTGCTCAATCTGTTTTGCTACACCGCAGCCGCCAGTGTTCATGCGGCGCTTGGCGGGGCGACAAGCAGTCTCAGCATCGACATGTCAAACAGCTATCTGGAATGGGCCGGACGCAATTTCGCCCTGAACGGACTGGACCTGAAGCAACATCAGTTGCTGCGGGCAGATTGTCTGGAGTGGCTGGAGAGAGAGCAGGGTGCTTTTGATCTTGTGTTTCTCGATCCGCCGACCTTTTCCAACTCCAAGAAAATGGAACAGGTACTGGATATTCAGCGAGACCATGGGACGCTGATTGGGCATGCTATGGCTGTGCTGGCGCCAGGCGGTACACTGGTGTTTTCCAATAACTTCCGTAAATTTTCCATGGATCAGGCGGTGCTGCAGAACTGGCAGGTGGAGTCGATCACCGAGCAAACCTTCGATCCGGATTTTCAGCGCGATCAGAAACTTCACAATTGCTGGTTGATCAGGCATCCACAATGAGCGACATCCTGACGCTATACCTCGGTACCCACTGTCCTCTCTGTGATCAGGCCAAGGCGCTGCTCTATCCGGTTCTCCAGGAGAAGGGTTGGCGTCTGCATGAGGTCAATATCAGTGAAGATGAGGTGCTGACGGCGAAATACGGTATTCGCATCCCGGTAATTGTTACTCCGGATGGGCGTGAAAAAGGCTGGCCCTTTACTGCCGGTCAGGTGCGGCGCCTGATTTCAGGTCCCTAGACCGGGCGACAAACCCTGGCCACTGCTGTCAGTGGCGGCATCTCTGGAGTATGTTGTCATTTCAGACACCGATTAGAGACTGTCATGCGTGGGATTACGTTTTTCAATTCTCTTTCCACTCGTCACTTACCCAGGGATTTTGCCGGTGGGCTAACCACCGCTGTGGTTGCCTTGCCGCTGGCGTTGGCTTTTGGGGTGGCATCGGGCGCGGGTCCCGCTGCGGGTGTTTACGGCGCCATTTTTGTCGGTTTTTTTGCGGCGCTGTTTGGTGGTACGCCCGCCCAGGTATCCGGCCCAACCGGCCCCATGACGGTGGTAATGGCCGGTGTGTTTACCTCTATTCAGGCTAAACACCCGGAAGCCGGCTTGTTGATGGGCTTCAGCGCTGTGATTCTTGCCGGCATTCTCCAGATCGGCTTTGGTTTGCTGAAGTTGGGCAAGTATTTCATTCTGGTTCCCTATTCGGTTATTTCAGGTTTTATGACCGGGATAGGCGTCATCATCATCGTGCTGCAACTGGGTCCCATACTTGGGCACACGGGCACCCCTTCACTGCTGGCAACGCTGGACTACTTTCCCGAATGGCTAACAGCGATCAGCTGGCATGACCTGACATTGGGTTTGCTGGCGATCGCGGGTGTCTGTTTATGGCCCCATCGCTGGAATGTCTGGCTGCCATCGCCTCTGCTGGTGCTGTTACTCGGAACGCTTTGTGTGCTTTGGCTTCCCGAGGGGGCCGTGGCGACAATCGGTGCAATTCCCTCGGCATTTCCGTCGCTGCAATGGCCAATGTTCTCGTTGGATATGTTGGACGATCTTTTGTATGCCGCAGTATTGCTGGCTGTACTGGGTTCCATCGATTCTTTACTCACGTCACTGGTGGCGGACAACCTTACCAAACAGCAGCACGACTCCGATCGTGAATTGATCGGGCAGGGTATTGGCAATACGGTGGCCGGTTTTTTCGGCGGGTTGCCCGGTGCCGGTGCCACCATGCGCACAGTGGTCAATATACGAACGGGCGGCAAGACTGGCTATTCGGGCATTATTCACTCGCTGGTGTTGCTGGCGGTGATGCTTGGCGCGGGTCAGTACGCGGGTTATATACCCCTGGCGGTGCTGGCGGGCATTCTGATCAAGGTGGGTATCGATATCATCGATTGGCCCTACCTGCGGCGGCTTGGCAAGCTGCCTCTGGATACTGCGGCACTGATGGTGCTGGTGCTGTTCCTGACGGTTTTTGTCGATTTGATTACCGCAGTGCTGGTGGGGGTATTTTTATCCAACATGATTACCGTCGAGCGTCTGACGACTATTCAGTTGGATAATGTCCATTTTAAAAGCGGTGAGGTGACAGGGCCTGATCCGGATCCTGTCGACGAATGGCTGGCGTCTCAACAGGGCCGGGTTGCTCTGCTCAGTCTCGCCGGTCCGCTCAGTTTTGGGGTGGGGCGGGGACTGCGCCGCCGCCTCGCGGGCCATGTTTCTCACGAAATTATTATTGTGGATCTGACTGGTGCCCAGCTGGTGGGCACTTCGACCGCAATGATTCTCGATGAGCTGATTCGCAACGAACAGCATCACCAGCGCTATGTGTTGCTGGTAGGTATTTCCGAACAAACCAACGCCGACCTGAAAAGACTGGGTGCGCTGCAGTTTCTCGATGAACGGCACAGGTTTGCTGTGTTGCGCGACGCGATGGATTACATCGAGCGGGACGGACTCCATTGACCGGGATAGCTGTTGCGGGAGACGTCAAAGTGGTCATTAACAACAAGTGATAAAAGACGAT
>CATLZI010000084.1 GCA_950063125.1 uncultured Porticoccus sp.
GAAAGTCACCCCAAAGGGTGGCGAATACTTCACGGGGGTATTTCAGGTATTCAACAAACAAACGGTTGGGCCGCAGGTCAAACTGCAGGATGAAGGCCGGTGTGGCGGTTTCCATAAACACCAGCAAGGTGATGCCGGCGACACCCCAGACCAGCACCAACGCTCGCCAGACTGGCCATGACAGTCGCGTGGCCAGTATTGGCGTCAGCAATGCAAGCGGTGCCAGCAGCATACCCATAATGATCAGGTCTGCCCGGATACCCTGACTGATAATTACCCACAGGTCGGTTGCGGCCGTTACCCGATCCCACTGCCAGGCGATCAGCCCCAGTCGGGACAGGGATAAAATCATCAGCCCGGTGAGTAACAGGATGATCAGTATCCCGTAGGGGCCAAACAGATTGAAAATACGTGTGTGAAGAGGGCTTTTCATGGATTCGGATGCCTTGGTTCTGACTGCTGGCTGGCGATACCATTACAGTCAGGGTTTGTTGCAAGGTGAAGTCTATTCGCCTGTACCTTAACGGATCCTTAAGAGTGGTCGAACGCCAGAAAGTTCCCTGTGACCGGAAGATGGCAGATATGGCCAGTTAAAGGTTATGTGAGCCCTGCGGTTGGACCAGATTACCGTCTGGATTTTTGACCGGTCTGTCTTGGTGTCGGGATTTTAAAACCTTGCCGGATGCTCTAACCTGCCTCCATGACACTGCTCATCGCTTTTGCCCTGTTATCCATTGCCGTCTCTTTCATCTGTTCGGTTCTCGAAGCTGCACTGCTATCGATTACGCCCAGTTATATTGCCCAACAAAAGCTGGTGAACCCCAGGCTCCACGATCGGCTCAGTCATCTGAAAGAACAGATTGATCAGCCGCTGGCCGCTATCCTGACATTGAATACCGTGGCTCATACGGTGGGTGCGACAGGTGTTGGTGCCCAGGTGGCGATTGTCTTTGGCAGTGGCTATCTGGGGATCGCCTCGGCGGTGATGACATTGCTTATTCTGGTGCTGTCGGAAATCATTCCGAAAACCATTGGCGCCCGCTATTGGCCGGTTATTGCGCCTTTTATGCCAATCACACTGAACAGTCTGATCACCCTGTTGCGACCATTTATCTGGTTGTCCGACCAGATCATGAAACTGTTTGGCGGCGGCGGTCACGAGCCCGATATTCGCCAGGAAATCAAGGCGCTTACTGTGTTGGGAAGGGAGCAGGACAAGCTGGATGACGATGAGCAGCGGGTGATAGGCAATATTCTTGATCTGCATGATGTGAGGGTGAAAGACATCATGACGCCGCGCACTGTCTGTGAAGTTGCCAGGCCGGATGAGCTGCTCAGCAGTTTCATTGAGCGGGTAAAAGTAGGCCAGTTTTCACGTTACCCGGTGCTGGATGGCAATGAGGTGCCAATGGGCATGGTCTTCCGTCATGAGCTATTGAACATCCCTTGGCAGAAAACCGTGTCGGATCTGATGAAACCGGTCGAGGTGGTCTCGGAAAAATTGAGCGTGGAAGCGCTGATGTCGCAGTTGATCCATGACCGGCAACATATGCGGCTGGTCTACGATGAATACGGTGTCTGGTTGGGCCTGGTGACGCTGGAGGATGTGATTGAAGCCGTGATCGGCCAGCCCATCATGGATGAAACGGATGATGTTGCCAGCATGAGACACCTGGCCAGGCGTCGTTGGCAATATCGGCAGAGATATTTTTCAGGTGGTCAGGCTGAGGAGTAGTTGCACCGATCTCGGCTGTTGATAGCCGTTCTCTGGCGCTGGCCAATATCCCTGCTTCGGCTCTGGTCTTTTCATGCCCGCTAACAATTCCTTGCCACCGTCTCGCCCGATAATGTCATGGCCCCGAGGGCTTTTGTGTCGGGGAGGGTATGACAGTTATTCTGTTATTGCGAAGGGTGATTGCTGCTGTGCAGCTTTGAGCAAGTCGAGAAAATCACTGGCCGGGAGCGGACGACTGAAGTAATAGCCCTGGATAACATCGCAGCCTATCGACTGAAGAAACTCAAACTCAGTCGGGGTTTCAATGCCCTCGGCCACGACCTCCAGATTGAGAATATGGGCCATGGAAACAATGGCGCGGTAGATGTCGCGGCCGCGTTTGTCTGTTTCGATACTTCTGGCAAAGACCTGATCAATTTTAAGTTGATCCACGGGCATGTCTCTGAGATACCGCAGGTTCGAGTAACCACTGCCAAAATCATCGATGGCAATTTGCAGTCCCAGCGCCTTGAGTTGATTCAGGGTCGAGAGAAAGGAGCTCTCGTCCTGTGCCAGACAGCTTTCCGTGATCTCGAGTTCCAGCAGGGAGGGGGAAAACGTATGCGCTTGCAGGGCGGTGTCGATGGTCTCGATCAGATCGGGTTGGTTGAACTGTCGCGGGGAGAGGTTGATCGATACAGGCACCTGATCAAACCCCCGGTCAGACCACTGCTGCAATTGTGCACAGGCCTGCTCGATGACCCATTTGCCGAGCGGTTCTATAATGCCGGTTTTTTCGGCCAGGGGAATAAAACGTGCAGGTGAAATCAGCTGGCCGTCCGCCGCTGGCCAGCGTATCAGTGCCTCGGCGCCGACAATCTCTCCCGACGAAACGGACATCTTGGGCTGGTAGTGCAGGACAAATCCGTCGGTGGCCAGTGCGGTGCGCAGCTGCTGTTCCATCTCGAGGTTGGCCGTGATGATCCTGTTCAGCTCTTCGGTGAAAAATTTGTAGTTGTTGCGTCCGGATTCCTTGGCCTGGTACATGGCCATATCGGCCTGCTTGAGCAATTCATTGGCATCGGTGCTGTCATGGGGATAGACACTGACGCCGACACTGCAGGTCACTTCGATATCCCGGTTGGCAACGCGGCAGGGTGCCTGCACGATGTCCAGTATGCGCTTGACCAGCTGTGACAGGGAGTTTGTGCTTGCGGTTTGGTCAGTGTTGTCGGGGGGGTAGGCCAGCAGCAGCACAAATTCGTCGCCGCCGATGCGCGCCACCGTATCGCCATCGCGAATGGATTTTCGCAGGCGGTCAGCAATCGCTTCAATCAGGCAGTCCCCCGCCGCATGACCGAGACTGTCATTGACGTTTTTGAACAGGTCCAGGTCGAGCAATACCACGGCCAGTTCGCCATCACTCCGTCGGCCACTTTTTGTCAGTTGCTGTAACCGGTCGAGTAGTAAAAGCCGGTTGGGCAAGTCAGTCAGACTGTCATGGGTGGCCTGGTGAGAAATACGCTGTTCATAGTATTTCCGTTCGGTGATATCTTCCACGGAACCCTCGAAATACAGCAGGCGCCCGTTCGGTCCGTATACCGTCCGCGCATTTTCCGAAATCCAGATTACAGAGCCGTCTTTCCTGAACACCTGCGATTCAAAGTTTTTGACCCCGCCATTACTTTGCATGAGTTGTACAAATGTCGCCCGCCTGCCGGGGTCGACGTACAACTGTTGGCTGATATTCTTGAGTGCCTGCTGCAGTTCGTCAGTTGTCTCGTAACCGTAAATCGTTGCCAGGGCTGGGTTGACGTTCAGGTAGTAGCCATCGGTGGTTGTCTGAAAAATACCTTCAATTGCATTTTCAAAGATGCTTCGATAGCGATGTTCGGCCTCAACCATGGCCTCTTCATTGGCATGGCGCTGGGTTATATCCTGAATGAAGCCATGCAGTGCGCTGGGGTAGCCATCCATGGAGACGCCCTGACCCCTTTCCCAGACCCAGCGTACGCTGCCATCCGCATGGTAGATTCGGTATTCGACATTGATGGAAACGCCCTTTTTTAGTGCATCGTCGATCGTTTCCCGCACCCGTTTGCGATCATCAATGTGCGTGATTTCTTCGTATGAAATCCGGCTGTTGAGTAGCAGGTCCTTTGCCGGGTAGCCGGTGAGTTTCAGGCAGCCTTCGCTGACAAAGTCCATGGTCCAGTGTCTGTCCTGCCGGCAGCAGTAAACCATGCCGTCGAGCTCGGACAGCAGCATTTCCAATAAAGGTTCGCGCTGCAGCTCGGTGGAGGAGTAAACAGTATAGAGATTGAGGTCTGCCATGCAGCATGAATAAGCAACAATCGTGCCGATTGGGCAGGGGTGTGCGATCAATGGCTAGAGGATCGGGATTAGTCTGCCAGCAGGCTTTCCCGGAGTGCTCTGGCTTTGTCCTGAATCCGCCGGGTATGTTCGGGGCCCATGCGGATCAGCTGTTTTTGCAGAGCGGGTAGCGCCTCCAGTTTCGGGTCCGCGTATTTGTACTGAACGGAATCCTGAACCAGATAAACGGGCTGCAGAGGCAGCGGGGTGTCCAGCACCTGGTCCAGCGCACTGATGATCGCTTTGTCTACAGTTTCAGGTGGATAGCCTAGCTCACCATAGGCCTGTTCAAGCAGGGGCCGAAGCAGATGAAAAAGCTTGATCAGTTTGTCGTTGTCCATGGCTTCCAGGGTGTTGACCAGGTAGTCGTAGCGCTGATGGTTGGTTGGGCTGATTGAGCGCTTTTGCCCTTCCTGGACGACCTCGAAACTGCCTTTCGGCGTGGGGGCCCTGAGCATTTTGCGCAATACATCGCCGCGGGAGAGGCCATCCAGCAGGCTGACGGTGCGGCGAAGGACATGGTTTGGAGGAAACCACTGACCCAGTTGGTCGTCGGGGGTTAGCTCCGTAAATTGTTTGCGGGCGAATTCATCGCTGTCGTCGAGTGGTGGCAGTTCCGACGCTGTCGGTTGCGTTGGTTGCTCGGGAACGGTTTCCTCGATGTTGGCGACCGGGTTCGTTGTAGCCGGTGTCGGGGCTGGTAATGCCGGTGTGCTGGTTTCAGGTGCTGTAATGGTGGCGGGTGTTTCATCCGCCGGCTTGAGAAAAAAGTAGCTTAGCAGCGCCAGACCGGCCAGCACGATAACCACGCCAATCCACAGGGCAACTTTGTTTTTGCCAACTTCTCTTTCCGGACGCTCGTCGGGGTTGACCCTCATTCGTTACTCCTTGGCCAGCTGTGTATGGGTGCCATCACAAAGCGGTGGTGTGGCGGTACGTTTGCAGGTGCAGAAGGCGACCTTGCCGGTTCTGGTTGCCTGCCAGGGCCTTGGCTCAAAGGCCGTGCCTGTGTGCGAGCCATCGCAGAATGGTTGGTTCGCACTTTTCCCACAGGCACACCACCAGTAGGTTTGCCCTTCTGTGACAGTCTGGATGATCGGTGTCATGCCGCCCAGTTCTGGTGTTGTCACGCGGACATCCTCCCGGTGCTAGTGGCTGCCTGCGGTGATGGGTTTATTGTCCACTGTACCTTCTTTCAGGGTGATGCGGTGATCGTCATCATCTTCATTCTGCCAGATCTGCACCAGAAGATAATTCATATGCGGCGCAAACCACAGGTAGGTTTCCCGATCACTGTCCTTGCGGATACGGTGAACCTTGACGGCATTGATTGGACCCAATGCCGTATCAACGATTTCCTCACCCATGATTTCAAAGTTGTACTGCTTTATTTTGCCGCGGTCAATTACCTGGTACTGCAAGGGGATCGTACCCTTGATCAGATCCCGTTGTAACTGGACCTGATAGGTCAGTTTGTCCAGATAGTCACTGTCCAGCTTGACCTGTCGCTGTTTCTTTTTTTTCTGATAATTGGCAACGCCCGCTGACCGGTCGTAGGTCAGTGACTCATTTTTCTTGATGCCGAAAATATTGCGTTCGTAGGTGTACTGTTGGCCAAGAATATTGCCTGTTGAATCAATTTTGAAGGTGCCCTTTTCGGTAATACTGGCCAGCAGGGTGTCAGCTTTGCTCACCAGTTTATAGCTGTCTCCTTCCCTGACCAGATGCCGCTCCGCCTGGATATCCATACCCTTGATGGTGGCATCGTAAACGAGATGATAGGGGGTCAGGGCCGGTTCTTTGGTCTCGGCGAGACACAGGCCTGAAAGCAGCGACAACAGGATCAGGCCTGTCAGCGGGATGGCAGATGGGGTGTGGCGACGAGTGTGGCGCATTAACTGTGAATTCCCTCAATTTTTGATGCTGGCAGTTTGTCAGACTCTTTGGATGCCATTTAGTTGTGAATATTTCAGTTATTTATCCCTGGAAGGCGAATCCTGTGGGCGGCAGGGGTCGACCAAACAGGCAGGCCCTGCCGTTACTCAGTGTCACCCTGCCCTGGCAATACCAGCGCACGGCCATCGGGTAAATCAGGTTTTCCTGCTCAAAGACACGGCTGCTCAGCGTTTCGGCAGTGTCATCTTCCAGAATGGGGACTTCGGCCTGAATTATCGCCGGGCCACCGTCGAGCTCTGATGTGACGAAATGCACCGTGGCACCGGTTTTGGTATCGCCGGCCTCAATAGCGCGCTGCTGGGTGTGCAGGCCGGGATATTTTGGCAGCAGGGATGGGTGGATGTTCATCATCATGCCCGCAAAGCGTTCGACAAATGCCGGGGTCAGAATACGCATGAAACCGCACAGCAGTATCAGGTTGGGTCTGTAGCCTTCCAGCAGGTCAGCCAGCGCCACATCGAAACTGTCCCGGTCGGGGAACTGCCGGTGGTCCAGCGCCTGGCAGGGCAAGCCGGCGGCCCTGGCTTTTTCCAGCCCGGGGGCATCGGGATTGTTGCTGATCACACAAACGATTTCGGCATCAATCACGTTCATCTGTATCGCATCGATAAAGGATTGCAGGTTGCTCCCCTTGCCGGAAATCAATATTGCCAGCCTTGGTTTATAACTCGTGTTCATATTTAATCAGCCTATCCTACTAGTTGAACGCGTTGTTCGCCGGGTTCAGCGTGGGCGATTTTGCCCATGACAAATGCTTCCTCGCCAGCAATGTGCAGGGTATCCAGTGCCGTTTGCACGGCATCCTGTGGAACGCAGATCACCATGCCGACGCCGCAGTTAAAAGTCCGGGACATTTCGGTGGCACTGACGTTACCGTTGCGCTGCAGCCAGTCAAAAATGGCGGGCATCTGCCAGCTTTGGGTGTCGATGACGGCCTTGGCGCTTTCCGGCAGAACCCGTGGGATATTTTCCAGCAGGCCGCCACCGGTAATATGGGATATTGCGTGGACCGGCACGTGCGCATGCTCCACCAGGCCAAGCAGGGTCTTGACATAAATTCGCGTGGGGGTGAGCAACAGCTCACCCAGCGGCTTGCCATCGACCATTTCTGTGAGTGGGTCTACGCCGGAGACCTCGATGATTTTGCGGATCAATGAATAGCCGTTGGCGTGCGGGCCGGAGGAGGCCAGGCCGATCAGGGCATCGCCCACATGCACGGCGCTGCCATCAATAATACCTGACTTTTCGACAATGCCGACACAAAAGCCCGCCAGGTCGTAATCCTCACCCTCATACATGCCGGGCATTTCCGCCGTCTCACCGCCCACCAGCGAGCAGCCTGCGAGTTCACAGCCCTCACCAATACCCGTGACAACTGCCGCAGCTGTATCGACATGTAATTTACCGGTGGCGTAATAATCGAGAAAGAACAGTGGCTCGGCACCGCAGACCACCAGGTCGTTGACACACATGGCCACCAGGTCAATACCGATGGTGTCATGGATGCCGAGGTCAATAGCCAGTTTCAGTTTGGTGCCAACACCGTCCGTGCCCGATACCAGTACCGGTTCCTTATAACCACTGGGCAGGCTGAACAATGCGCCAAACCCTCCCAGGCCGGCCAGTACTTCCGGTCGGCGGGTGCGTTTGGCAACCTGTTTGATCCGTTCAACCAGGGTGTTGCCTGCGTCGATATCAACACCGGCATCTTTGTAGCTGAGAGAGGGCTGCTTGGGATGACTCATTGGCGGGCCTTGCTGGCTAGTGGGTGAAAAGGTGGGATATTTTATATGAAAAGACGACGTCTGACAGTTAGATAATGTGCCTATTTGCAGGCTGCTGTTACAATCCCGACCATGAAAAACATCGCGCTGTTGAAGAATCTTGTCGTCCTGCTGTTTGCGGGGCTCTCAACCCTGCCCATTGCTGCGGCTCCGCTGGTCGATCTCTATGAGGCACTGGTGCCCGTGGCGGATCAGAGCGATGCTGCCAGAGAACGGGCATTGAAGATCGGCCTGGAAAAAGTGCTGATCAAGGTGACTGGTGACAGCCAGGTACTGTTAAATCCTCGGTTGGATAGCGTCGCGGCAGAGCCCCGACGCTATGTGACGGCATACAGTTACAGGAGTTATCGCGATCCGCTGGTGGCGCCCGCTGAAGACACTGCCGCGACCAGAGAGGGTATGGCGACCAATATCCGTTATTCCGAACCGGCGATCGACCAGCTGTTGCGACGTTACCAGTTGCAGATATGGCCGG
>CATLZI010000085.1 GCA_950063125.1 uncultured Porticoccus sp.
GTCGCCGGAAAACAGTTTGTCACCAGGGAACAGCTTCCGAATGCTGATGCTGCGCTCAGCCAGTTGATGTCTGACCGGGGTGTGCCATTGTTGCGGCCGATGTTTGATTTATCAGACAGCCAGACGTTGTCGGAAGCGCAGGCATGGGCATTTGACCAGGCCCGGCTGGCAGCGGTTGCGGAGCGCTATGATGTGAATTCCTGGCTGATTCTGCGAGCCTACCGGAGCGCCACCGGCCTGTGGCGCGGTGCCTGGCTGTTGAATGTGGAAGGTGAAGACAGTCTGTACAGCCTGACCGCTGATTCACTGCCAAAGCTGATCGCCGGCATGGTGCCCGCTGCGGCAGACAAGCTTGCCAGTCGTTACGCCTATGTACCCCAGGATATCGCCCGGAAACTGGTTATTCAGCTGGATAATATCAACGATTACCGGGCTTACCGGGAAGTGACGGGGTTTATCGAATCCCTCGAACCGGTCCGGACACTGGCGGTAGACTATGTGGATGCCGACCGGGTTGGTCTGCGCGTTTCCGTGGAAGGCGAAGCCGCACTGTTACTGGGTATGCTGCGTCGCGACAGCCGGATCACCGAGCGGCAATCCGATCAACCCGAGCACCATCGCTTCAGCTGGAGACAGCCCTAGATGCCCGTCCAGCTCAGCTTGCCGATCAAGCTGAATGATGCCGCTACGTTCGAGAATTTTCTGGTTTCTCCCGGTGACGACAGGCTGCTGTTACTGACGCTGTTGCGCGTTCAGTGGCCACAGGGCAGAGAGCCAATACTCTATCTCTGGGGTCGGCACGGCAGCGGGGTTTCACACCTGCTCCAGGCCAGTTGTCACGCTGTCCATGCACGAGGGTTGCCCGTTCAGTATCTGCCGTTGTCCGTATTGATCGATCATCCTCCAGCAGAATTGCTCGATGAGCTGGAGCAGCTGCCGTTAGTCTGTCTTGATGATGTTCAGTTGGCCGCGGGCCGGCGCGATTGGGAGGAAGCCCTGTTCGGGCTTCTCAATCGCATGCGGGATACCGGCAGTTGCCTGCTGGTGGGTGGAGACGCCGCGCCGCGTGAGCTGCCACTGGTGCTGCCGGACCTGCGGTCCCGGCTCGGCTGGGGTCCGGTGTTTCAGTTGGAGGCGCCGGACGATACTCTGCGGGAGCAGGTGGTTCAGTTTCGTGCCATGCGACGCGGTATGACACTGGATAACGGCGTGGCACGGTTTCTGGTGAATCGGGCCGGCCGGGATCTGCACAGCTTGATGGCTTGTCTCGATCAGCTGGAAAACCGTTCCCTGCAGGACAAGCGGAGGCTCAGTATCCCATTTGTGAAGCAGGTGTTTGGTTGGTAATTGATGGGGCAAGCCGCCGATACTGATCCTCAATATAAACTTTTCGGCGGCCCGATCGCTGGTGAGATGTTTTCAGTTTCAGGTACATTCAGTGGCTGGAGCGATTATTGGTCAGTTGCTGATTCGTTCGACAACTGTTCCAACAGCGCCGACAGCTTTTCTTCGGTCTGGGGTCCCAGCAGGACCTGACGGTAATTGCCAGCAGCATCAATAACCAGCGTTTCCGGCAACACACCACTGGGTTTGACATTGAAGTGCTGGCGGGGATCGTCAAGCAGTACAGGGAAATCTATTCCCAACGCTGCGGCCTGTTGTTTCAGTGCCTCGCCAGTGACCCCGTCGAAATTGACGGCTAGCAATTGCACCCGGTCGCTGTGGCTGCGCTGGAATTCATTGAGTTCTGGTATTTCCTCGCGGCAGGGCTTGCACCACTCGGCCCAGTAATTGATCAGCACCACTTTGCCGTGCAGCTGGTCGAAATCAATACGACCGCCATCGAGCAGGGCATAACCCTGTTCCCCATCGCTGCAGCCGATGGCCGTCAGGAGTAATAAAGTTGTCAATAATCGCATGGCACTGTGTTTCAATGGCGGTGTCCTCCTGCTCCGGTTGGTCTGTCTGGCCCCGTCCACCGGTTTGCAGCTAGAATGTATTTTTCTCAGGACTATTCTACACAAACATTATGATCAGCATTTATCACAATCCCCGTTGTTCCAAATCCCGTCAGACACTGGCCCTCCTCGAGGATCGCGGTCTTACGCCGAATATCATTCTCTATCTGGATAACCCGCCCGACAGCAAGACTCTCAAGGACCTTCTCGGCAAGCTCGGCATCACAGCCCGGCAATTGCTGCGCAAGGGAGAGGATGCCTACCGGGAGAATAATCTGGCGGACAAACACCTGACAGAAACACAACTGATTGATGCCATGGTTGCCAATCCCAAACTCATTGAGCGCCCCATTGTCATTAACGGCAGCCGGGCGGCACTGGGGCGTCCGCCCGAAAACGTACTGGAGATTCTCTGATGTCGCACATACTGGTTCTTTATTACTCCCGTTACGGTAACACCCGGGCCATGGCCCATCAGGTAGCGCTGGGCGTGGAGCAGGGCGGCATGGAAGGGCGATTGCGTACTGTGCCGGCGGTGTCTGCCAACTGTGAGGCCACAGAACCGGACATTCCGGAAGAGGGTGATATTTATTGCACCAATAAAGATCTTTCTGAATGTGCCGGTTTGATATTGGGAAGTCCGACCCGGTTCGGCAATATGGCCGCACCCCTCAAGTATTTTCTCGATGGCACTGGTGATCTATGGATGAATGGCGGTCTGATCGGCAAACCCGCGGCGGTGTTTACATCCACGGGTTCACTGCACGGTGGCCAGGAAACCACGCTTATCAGCATGATGCTGCCGTTGCTGCACCAGGGAATGCTGCTGATGGGGCTGCCCTACAGTGAGCAGGCGCTGCATACCACCACGACCGGCGGCACTCCCTACGGTGCCTCTCACAGGGCTGGCGATGGTACACAGCCATTGAGCCCGGAAGAAACCGAACTTTGCATCGCTCAGGGCAAGCGCATGGCCGCGCTGGTGAAAAAACTGGCGGTGAGCCAGTGACAGATTCAGAACATTCTGCCGAGGTTCATGCTGCCGAGGTTAAAGTCATCAAGGCTATCCCCCGCTTGCGGAAAAAGCTCACCATTGCGCGTTGGCTCACCCGGGTCAGTTATACGCTGTTGCTGGTGACGTTGCTGGCCAACGGATTATTGTCTGCTACACCGCTTAGTTTGATGATTTTTACCCTGGTGCCGCTGGCGATTTTTATTCCGGGCCTGCGCCGGGAGCACTATAAAACCCTCTCCATGCTGTGTTTCGTCACCCTGCTTTACTTCATGGTGACAGTCAGTAATCTGTTTGCTCCCAATGCCAATTTGCTGGATGCCGTTGAACTGGTGTTGTTGGTGATTCTGTTTGGTGCCGCCATGATGTTCAGTCGCTGGAAGCAATATTCGCTGTATCAGGAGGATCAATCATGAGCCGTGAAAAACCGGGTATTTTTCGCCGGCTGTTCGGTTTTATCGGAAAGCTGGCCAGTGGTTTGCGGATATTACTCAATATTCTTTTTTTGCTGGTGGTGGTGGTTTTCATCCTCAGTATTTTTCGCAAGGATGTGCAACCGTTGCCGGAAAAAGCAGCCCTGCGCATTGCCCCCGGAGGCTTTCTGGTGGAGCAGAAAACCTATGTGGATCCACTGACCCAGCTATTGCAGCAGAGTGGCCCGGCCGATGCAGAAACGCTGGTGCACGATCTCACAGAGGCCATTGATGAGGCCGCTGAGGACCCCCGCATTACCTCGCTGGTGCTGGAACTGGATTATCTGCTCGGCGGTGGTCTGACCAAACTTGAGGAAGTCGCGCAGGCGCTCAGCAGGTTTCGTGAGAGCGACAAGCCGATTATTGCGGTGGGTGACAGCTACACCCAGGAGCAGTACTACCTGGCCAGCTTTGCCGATGAGATCCACCTCAACCCGATGGGTGCCGTTCTGATAACCGGCTACGGCAGCTACCCCAACTATATCAAGGGTGCCCTCGACAAACTTCGCATCAATGTCCATGTGTTCAGGGTGGGCAGTTACAAGGATGCTATTGAACCCTTTACCCGCACGGATATGTCCCCCGCTTCACGGGAGCACAACAGCGCCTGGCTCAATGCGCTCTGGTCGACCTATACCCGTCGGGTGGAAACCCAGCGCGGGCTGCCGGTGGATGCCATCAATGATTACGTCAATAACCTGACGAGCAAACTTGAAGATCATCGGGGCAATACCGCTGAAACGGCGGTTGCCAGTGGGCTGGTGGATAAACTGTCAACCCGCCCGCAGATGCTGGCCAGATTGCAGGCGCTGGCGGGCAGTAATGACAAGGGTGGCTACCAGGCCGTGGATGTGGATCGTTATCTGGGCCATACCCGTCGGGCCGAGGCAGCGAAGGTACTGCCCTCAGCTGATAAGGTGGGCCTGATTGTAGCCAGGGGTGCGATTCTGGATGGTGAGCACCCCGCCGGAACCATTGGCAGCGACAGCCTGTCAAAATTGTTCCAGCAGGTGCGCAAACAGCAGTTCAAGGCTCTGGTGCTGCGTATCGACAGCCCCGGTGGCAGTGCGTTTGCCTCTGAAGTGATTCGCCAGGAGGTGGTGTTGACCCGGCAATCGGGTATCCCGGTGATCGTTTCCATGGGCTCCATGGCGGCGTCCGGAGGTTACTGGATGGCCATGGGTGCAGATCAGATCTGGGCCAGCCCTACCACGATTACCGGCTCCATCGGGGTGTTTGGCGTGATTCCGACGTTTGAAAACAGCCTGGCGGCGCTGGGTGTCAATAGCGATGGTATCGGCACCACCAATCTGGCCGACCTCTATCGTCTCGACCGCCCCATGTCGCCTCAGGCAAAACAGCTTATCCAGTTTGGGGTCAACCATGTCTACGATCAGTTCCTCGGCATTGTCGCGGAAGCTCGCAACAGTACGCCGGAACGAATCCACGATATTGCCCAGGGTCGAGTCTGGACCGGTGAAAAAGCAAAGGCGTTGGGCTTGGTTGACCATCTCGGCAACCTGCAAGAGGCGATAGATGCTGCGGCCCTGGCGGCCAGTCTCGACACCTACCAGACCGAAGAGGTAAAGAGTCCGATGGATTTCCGCGAGCAGCTGATGCGCCAACTGTCCGGCAGTATGGTGGGTCAATGGGTCCGCTGGCTGCCGGCCGACTGGTTGCCGCAGGGTTTGCTGGCAGAGGTCTACGGTGTGACCAGAGAGCTGCAGCTGCTGAATCGCTTTAATGATCCCCGCGGTCTCTATCTGCACTGTTTCGAATGCACGGCGCAGTAGCTGTATTTAAGCTGCACAATAAAAAATAGAGCAATAAAAAAGCGGCCATCAGGCCGCTTTTTTTACGCTTGTTTGTCGGACAGCGGCGATCAGCGCTCCAGATATTGCAATTTGTCGGGCACTCCGTCCCACTCTTCGGCGTCTGGCAGCGCATCTTTCTTTTCGGTGATGTTTGGCCACACCTCTGCCAGTTCGGCATTCAGTTCCAGATACACTTGCTGATCGGCAGGCAATTCATCTTCGGAAAAGATCGCATCCGCCGGGCATTCCGGTTCGCAGAGTGCGCAGTCAATACATTCGTCCGGGTGGATGACCAGGAAATTAGGGCCCTCGTAAAAGCAGTCCACCGGGCAAACTTCGACACAGTCAGTGTGTTTGCACTTGATGCAGTTATCGCCGACAACAAAAGTCATGGGTTGTTCTCCGAAAAGCGGGTGATAGAACAGGCGCGCATTATACAGAAATAAAAACGGTTATTTAAACAATCAGACCGGGAAATTAAATTCGGGAACAGATTTTTTGTGTTACCGGGCCGGATCATCACTCCTGAATGAGTTGTTTAAGTGCGTACAGTTTCTCCAGTGCCTGTTTGGGGCTTAATTCATCTGGGTCGATAGTGACCAGCATTTCCAGCAAAGCTGTTGAGACCGGGTCGCGAAACAGCTCCTGTTGCCGGGGCTTGGCTGCCGATCCAGCTGTTACCACCGGGCGTGCACCAGCTTCGAGGCTGGCCAGCTCAAGCCGGGCCAGCGCGATCACTTCCGCCGGAATGCCCGCCAGCTTGGCCACCTGAATGCCATAACTCTGGCTGGCGGGGCCTTCCTGAATGGCGTGGAGAAATACGATGTCATCATTGTACTCGGTGGCATCGAGGTGGACATTGGCCACCCCGGCGGTTTTTTCCGGTAGCCCGGTGAGTTCAAAATAATGGGTGGCAAACAGGGTGAAAGCCCGGACTTTTTCCGCCAGCTGTACAGCGCAGGCCCAGGCTAGAGACAGGCCGTCAAAGGTGCTGGTGCCGCGGCCAATTTCATCCATCAACACCAGGCTCCGGGCCGTGGCATTGTGCAGAATATTGGCTGTTTCTGTCATTTCCACCATAAAGGTTGAACGGCCCCCGGCCAGATCATCTGACGAGCCGATGCGGGTGAAAATGCGGTCGACCAGACCAATCGTGGCGCTGGCGGCCGGCACACAGCTGCCGATGTGGGCCAGCAGGATAATCAGTGCGGCCTGGCGCATATAGGTGGATTTGCCACCCATGTTGGGGCCGGTAATCACCAACATGCGCCGCTGTTCGTCCAGGTTCAGGTCATTGGCGACAAAGGGTGTTTCCAGCACCTGTTCAACCACAGGGTGGCGACCACCACTGATCTCGATGCCCGGTTGCTCCGAGAGGGAGGGTGGAATCAGACCGAGACTGTCGGCGCGTTCTGCGAGACAGACCAACGCGTCCAGTTCGGCCACTGCTGCAGCGCTCTCTTGCAGCGGCAGTAACTGTTCGTTGAGGGTTTCGAGCAGGGCTTCATAGAGGGCTTTCTCGCGGCTCAGGGCGCGACTTCTTGCACTCAAGGCCTTGTCCTCGAAGGTTTTCAGTTCGGGGGTGATATAGCGCTCGGCATTTTTCAGGGTCTGGCGCCGGATGTAATGTGCCGGTGCCCGTTCGGACTGGCCGCGGGAAATTTCTATGTAGTAGCCATGCACCCGGTTATAGCCCACCTTTAGGGTGCTGATACCGGTGTTCGTTTTTTCCTGCTCTTCGAGGTCCACCAGAAACTGGCCGGCATTGCTGCTCAGATTGCGCAGCTCATCCAGTTCGGCGTCATAGCCTTCGGCAATCACGCCGCCGTCGCGGATCACCACCGGAGGGTTTTCGGCAATGGCTCTCGTCAGCAGGGAGACCATCTCAGGGAATTCCCCAACCCCGGTGAGTAACTGTTGCAGTGGTGCAATATCTGATGAGGACAATTCCTGTTGAATACCGGGCAGAGTGGCGAGTGACTGTCGCAGCCGGGTCAGGTCCCGTGGGCGGGCAGAGCGCAGAGCCACCCGCCCCAGAATGCGCTCCATATCGCCCACCTGCTTGAGGTGTTCCGCCACCGATTCATGGCAACCGTTCAAGCGCAGGGCGGCCACCACCTGCTGTCGACATTGCAGTGCAGCCAGGTTGCACAGGGGACGGTTGATCCAGCGATTCAACAGGCGACTGCCCATCGCCGTGCGGGTGCTGTCCATCACCGACATCAGCGTGTTATCCGATGTGCCATTCAGGCCGATACTCAGCTCCAGATTGCGCCGGGTGGCAGCATCGAGAATAACGCTGTCGTCGCGGTTTTCATGGCTGATACTGCGAATATGGGGCAGGGCGGTGCGTTGGGTTTCCCTGGCGTATTGCAGCAAACAGCCGGCAGCGGCCAGGGCCAGCGGTAAATGATCGCAACCAAAGGCGGACAGATCCCGGGTACCAAACTGGTCGGTTAACTGGCGCTGTGCGGTATCCCGGTCAAATTCCCAGGGTTGGCGATGGCGCAGGCCCCGTTGCTGGCTGATGAGTGCCGGGCAGGGGAAATCATCGGCGACCAGCAACTCGGCGGGACTGAGGCGTTGCAATTCGCTCTGCAAACTTTCCGGGCTATCCACCTCCAGCACCAGAAAACGCCCGCTGCCGATATCCAGTGTGGCGATGCCGAACCGGTCATTGTGATGGGCGATAGCGGCCAGCAGATTGTCCCGCCGCTCCTCCAGCAGCGCTTCATCGCTGATCGTGCCGGGGGTGACGACACGCACGATGCCGCGATCGACGATGCCTTTCGTCTTTCGGGGGTCTTGGAGTTGTTCGCAGATCGCGACCTTGTGGCCCTTCTGGACGAGGCGGATGAGGTAGCCCTCGGCAGCCTT
>CATLZI010000086.1 GCA_950063125.1 uncultured Porticoccus sp.
GCGTCAGTTGTGAATCAGTAGACGACAGTTATAGCCTGTTGCCTCGGCCGGACAGCTGTTGTCAGAGATAATAAGTAGATAGAGTTTTGGCGGGGGAGCGAGGTTTGGCAGAGGCCTTTGATTATCAAACAGCATTTTCACGCAACCTGGGATGGGTGACAGAGGCCGAACAACACCTGTTGTCCGCCAGGCGAATTGCTATTGCCGGACTGGGTGGTGTAGGCGGCAGCCATCTGCTTTCCCTGGCCAGGCTGGGCATCGGCAGCTTTCATGTGGCTGATATGGATATCTTCGAGTTGGCTAATTTTAATCGTCAGGTCGGAGCGACCATTCCCAACCTGGGAAGGGCCAAGGTTGAAGTGCTGACAGAGATGGCTACGGCTATCAATCCCGAGCTCGACATAAAGACCTTTCCTGAGGGTGTGGCTCTCAACAACCTCGACGAGTTTCTGGCCGGTGTCGACCTCTATGTTGATGGGCTGGATTTTTTTGCTCTGGATATCAGACAGGCAGTATTCGCTGCATGTGCCGACAAGGGGATCCCGGCTATTACAGCGGCACCTCTCGGCATGGGAGTTGCCCTGCTCTGCTTTATGCCGGGAAAAATGACCTTCGAGCAGTACTTCAGAATGAAGGGATTGTCAGAAAACGAGCAGCTCCTGCATTTTTTGCTGGGGCTGTCACCTGCCATGTTGCAGTCTGCCTATCTGGTGGATGATAGCAGGGTCGACCTGGCAGCCCACAAAGGCCCGTCAACCAATATGGCCTGCGAACTCTGTGCAGGTGTTGCTGCCACCCATGTCCTCAAAGTTCTCCTCAAGCGGGGTAAAGTACTGGCAGCTCCTTTTGGGCTTCACTTTGATGCCTATCGCAACTGTATGAAAACAACCTGGCGACCCTGGGGAAATGCCAACCCGATACAAAAACTTGGTTTATTCATTGCCAGAAAAAGGCTCGGTATCCGGTAAGGATTGCCCGATTTGCCCTACTTATCGAGTAGAAGTATCAGTGAAAACTTTTTCGATCGGTAATCGCAGCGAAGAGGGTGGTGTCTGCTTTTTGGGATAGCCGACTCTGAGCAGCATGTGCAGGCTTTCTCCCTCGGACAGGCCCAGTGTGTTCTGGCAGTTGTTTGCCAGCGTTGTCGCTGCGCCAACAAGATCAGAAGGGACAGTGCCTGTGGACAGTCTCGCCAGCTGGTCAGATATTACATAGTAAGGGTGAGCGGCGATATGCTGGCCATTGAGAAAGCTCCAGCTTCGGTTAAGGAGCATTCCGGCATCAAGTGCGCCGGTGACATCCGGCGGGGCAATTACCGCCAGTAGTGCCGGTGCGCCAGCGACAGGTGCAGAATCCACTGCTGCCAGAAACTTGTAGATGCCGAGGCGGTTGAGTATTTTCATACGGTTCCAGTCACCGATAAATTTCAGCAGGTACGAGCCGCCCGGCGGTAATGCCAGCGTCTTTAAATCCAGTCCGTCAGCTTCTTTTACACTATCTTCGGAAAAGCGCAGGCTTGCCATCAGCCACTCGTGAACCTCTCTGGTCTGAAAGCGAATCTCCGAGGCTGATTTAACCAGTTGCCCGACCTGCCTGATCTGTCCGGGTTCATTGATGGCTATCAGTCTGGCGCTGCCCTCGGACAGCTCTCCCAGGCTATCCAGAACATCCCGGGGAAGCGGCGTGTTCTTGTAGGGAAAGCGATTGGTATGACGAATCGATGGGTATTGTTTGGTGCGCTCCAGCAAAGGCTTGACGGGTGATGGCTTAAAGGCCAGAGCCGCGTAGTAGGCCCGGTTGGCCTCACCTTCGGGCCACCAGTGAATCTCCGTTTTCAGATCCCTCTGCTGCGCAGCATTGACGATGTTTTCCACTGCGGCGCCCATCGATAACAGTGTTGCCTGGTTGTCGGGGGGGAAAGTGCGGCCGGTGACCCTGGCGTGATCGTAGCGCAATGACAGCTGTTCGCCGTTCCAGTGGAAATGCCAGGGTTGTGAATTGTCGGCGGAGGGCGCGCGATGCCCGGCATTGACCAATTGCAGGATCGTATTTCTGTCTGTCATGCCCGGATTATGGGCCGCCTGTGATGCAGGGTCAAAACTATCTTTGATAGCCTTGTCGGCCTCTCACCATGCTGCTCGTGCTTCTTGTGCTATGGATAGTCTGCCGGCACCGTCAGGTTTCTTTACAGGCGGTGAATTTTTCTCAAATCCCTATCTGGCCTCCCGAGGGGAGTCTGAAAAAAAATCTTTTTATATCAGCAAGATGGTGGTTTTTTTGGAGGAGCTTTTGATACTGGCATGCTTTGTGCTAACTATTACGGAAAGGTTGATCAGTTTTAATCTGATAATCCTCTAAACAGAACGACTAAAGACGTTTAGACATAGAGTCATCTTTTCGGCAAACAATGGAACTGTAAGGTTCTAGGAGTGAATAAATGAAAACGAACAATTTTGTAAAGCAGTTAGCTATAGGCTTGGGCCTCAGTGCTGCAATGGTGGGCAGCGCTTCAGCGGCAACCATGATCACCTCCTTTGATTACACCCAGGAATTTGAGTGGGTAGAACCGATCAATCCGGCCGGTGTAGTGAAAGAAGGTGCAACCTCTGGCGTTTCTGATGTCGATGGTTATACCAAGCTGAGCTGGGGTGTTCCTTCCAACAACTTCAATCTGCCCAGCAGTCTCGTCATCAATCCAGAAGCTGGCGACAGCACTACCCCGAGTAATAGCCTGACCAGTGGGAGTGGCGCGACTGGCCTGCAGGTTTCGACTGATGTGAATGCTACAACTTTCGCCCTGGGCCCGGTAGTTACCCACAACAACTTTGTGATTACTGACCCCGCCAACCAGTCTCTGCAAAACACGGCAGCTCAGGATTATGTTGTCCTGACGCCAAACGGTGGTGGCTCTGATCAGATTCAGGAAGTGACGTTCGGTGTGAGCTTTACCGAAACAACCAATAACCCCGGCAATCCCGGTGCCTGCCCGGCGGGTGTTCCCTTCAACGGGTTTGGCTGTGGTGATATCTTCGCGCTCACCAGCGACTTGCTTGATTTGGCCACGGCGCAACTCTTTAACGGTACAACATTGGGCTTCCTGATCGATTCATTCTCGGTTGATGGCTTCACCTACGACGTATACGTTGCAGCACTGGGTCTGGGCCCTCTTAGCCCAGGGGCTTGCGCAGCAGCTGACGCTGGTGAAAACTGCATTGGTTTCACAACTGCAGAAAATGAGTCCAATAGCTTTCAGCTCGAGTTTGCAATTCTCGCCACTGAAAACATCCCTGAGCCCGCTACTCTGGGCCTGCTGGCAGCCAGCCTGTTGTTGATGGGCCTGGTTCGTCGCAGAAAAGTAAACGGTAGCCTGTCTGCCTGATCTATCTGTAAGTAAGTGTGAGTACGAGAGCGGCGACCTTTGGTCGCCGTTTTTTTGCCTGGCTCTTTTTGTTTGGCTTTTTTGACTGGAATGTATAACGGGCTTCTATCGCATATCTCACATACGTTGTCTGGTCTGGCCACTGTCCACTCAGCTGCTATCCATTCAGCTACTATCTATTTGTCCGCAAACCCTGTTTGCTTTAACCTTGGACGAAGTTTTATTATCAAAGTCACAGCTTTATTTTTCGCAACAATGCTAATCACCTTCAAGCAAGCAGTAATCTCTGGCAGGTACAAAGGGAATTTTCTATGAGCAGGTTTTTTCGGGTAGGGTTTCTGATGATTGCGGCAGGTTTGATTCTGGCCTGTTCCAGTGACATGACGGGAAATGAGGAGGTTGCCAAGGCGGAGGCCTATCTTGCGGAAGGCAGGAATAATGCTGCCGTTATCGAGTTGAAAAATGCATTGCAGAAGAATGGCAACAACCAGCAGGCAAGATGGTTATTGGGTGAATACTATTTCAGCGAAGGAGCCTACGCCAATGCTGAAAAAGAATTGAAAGTGGCTCATGAGCTGGGTCAGCCGGATAGTGATGTGTTGCCTCTTCTTGCTCAGGCACATTTTTCACAAAACCAGTTTGAACCCCTGCAGGAACTGCCGGTAGACACTCTCTCTGGTGCTGATCTTTCAATGGTGCTCGCATCACAGGGACTGGGTTTGCTGGCACGGGGACAGGAAGAAGAGGCTGCGCTACTGATAGATAAAGCAATTTCAGCGGCCCCGGAACTTCCCTATGCACTGGTGGCCCAGGCCAAGCTGAAAGGTACGCAGTCTGGCGGAGACTGGACTGAAGCCAGAGGCTTGCTGGATAAGGTGTTTGATCTGGAGCCGGAATATGCCCCGGCGTTAAGCCTGCTTGGTGATATTGAGCTGCAAAGTTTGAACCTGGATGCTGCAGAGGCTGCTTATTCAAGGGCTCTGGCCAGTGACGATGATCGCTTTGAGGACCGCTATAAACGAGCGCTGGTAAGGTTGCAAAAGGAGGACAACATCGGTGCAGCTGAGGATGCATCGGCGCTGATCAAACGTTCGCCCAAAAGCCCGGCCGCCAATTATTTACAGGGGATCCTTCACTTCCGTAAAGGGGAGATGAAAGCCGCCACAGGTGCTTTTGACTTGGCACAAACGGATGGAGACCGCTACCCCATGTCGCTATTTTATCTGGCGACAGCTCACGACAAACTGGGTAATTCTGGGCAGGCAGAAGATTTTGCCTATCGCTACCTTTCCATCGCGCCGGACAGTGCTCCCGGAAGGAAACTTCTCGCCAATATGAAACTGCGAGAGGATGAAGGCGCGGAAGCTGAAGAGTTGATGCGTGCCGTTGTTGAGGCAAACCCTGAGGATGTGGATGCGCTCAATCTGCTGGCAGGAGCCCTGATAAAGCAGGGTAAAACCGAGGAGGCGTTAACACTTTTAGCTAAAGTGGCTTCATTGCAGCCCGATTCCCCGGAAGCGCAGGTCAGGCTGGGCGCAGGCTTGCTTGCAAGCGGTCAGGTGGCGAGCAGTTTTGAACATATTGAGGCAGCCCTCAAACTTGATCCGGAGTTTGAACAGGCAGACATACTGCTGGTAACCGCCTATCTCAGGGAGGGAGACGTGGTGGGGGCACTGGCTGCGGTAGATGCCTTTGAACAGAAAATGCCCGATAGTGCCGCGCCCCATAATCTGCGTGGACAGGTCTATCTTTCACAGGACAAACCTGCTGAGGCGAAGACCGCGTTTAATCAGGCGTTGTCAGTAGCCCCTGACGATGTCACTGCCAATGACAAGCTGGCACTCCTGTCCATTCGGGAGAATAATCTTGATACTGCCAGAGGTTACTACCAGAAAATACTGGAGGTGCTCCCGGATAATCTACCAACACTTATGAAGCTGGCAGCCCTGGCTGAACTGGAAAAAGATGATAAGGGTATAGAGGAAAGTCTGAAACAGGCGATGGAGGCGCATCCAAAAGCGACCCAGCCCCGGGTTGTGCTGGCCCGCTATTATCTGACTAAAGGTGAGCCGCAGCGGGTACCAAATCTTCTCAATGGCCTGGATCCTGCGTTACAAAATAATCCCGAGGTGCTCAATGTGAAGGGGTTGTCGTTGCTTGCCCGAAACGATTTTTCTGGCGCCAGACCTGCCTTTGAGCAGTTGATAGCCCTTCGTCCTGATGCGCCCCAGCCGCATTATCATCTGGGTATGACCTATCGTGGTCTGAATAACGTCGATCGGGAAAAAGCAGAATTTGAAAAAGCGCTTCAGATATCTCCCGGCTATATTGAACCGCGTATCGAGCTAACCCGTATATTTCTCCGCGAGAAAGACCAGTCGGCGGTAGAAGAAAACCTCACTATTTTGAAAAGATTGGCGCCGGAAAATTCGGAGGTTATGCAGCTGGAGGCAGTCTATGCCCTTGAGGGTGGGGACAGGGCGCGAGCGCTGGAACTATCGGAAAAAGTATTTGAAAAAGCGCCTACCAGCCGAAACATGTTGTTTCTCGCCCAGCAACACTGGATGGCTGGAGAGAAGGATACTGCTGAAGGGATGATGACGGATTGGCTCAATGAGCATCCGAATGACGTTGCGGCCAGACATGAGCTGGCGAGTTTGTACATGGGGAAAGGAGACGATGATAAGGCCATTGCGCAGTATGAGGCCGCTCTGAAGGTCGCTCCGGAGAGCGTGGTGGTGCTGAACAATCTCGCCTGGTTATTGCGTGATTCCGACCCCGAAAAAGCGCTGGGTTATGCCGAGAAAGCTGTAGAAATCAGCGGCCGGACATCATCAACACTCGATACGCTGGCGATAGTGCAGTTGAAAAACAATCAATTGATCAAGGCCCAGCGTTCTATCGAACGTGCCCTGGCCGATGGCAATGGCAGTCCTGCCATGTATTATCACAGCGCCATGATTGACCAGGCTGCGGGGAATACTGAAGCGGCTATTGAGACCTTGCAGACATTGTTGTCAGAGAAAAAAGACTTCTCCGAGAGAGCTGAGGCAGAAAAGCTGTTGGCAACATTAACAGCGAAAAACTAGTTGGAGCTGATAATGCGCCTGGTTCGATAGATCGTAATCAGCAGGGCGGGAAGTAACAGTAGGTCGAACAGTAGTGCGGTGAGTAGGCCGATACTGGTCAGTATGCCAAAATGTCCCATAGGGACAAAAGCGCTGGCCATCAGCAAGCTGAACTGGGCGCACAGAATGATGGTGGTTGTCATCACTGCCCGGCCTGCCAGGCTGTATGTTCGCGCCAGGGCATAGACAGGGCTGTGACCCTGTTTGATACGGTCGATAAAACCATGGTACAGGTGGATGGTATCGTCAATCGCGATACCTACCGCTACGCTGGCAATCATCGCTGTGGCCATGTCCAGCCAAATACCCAGAAACCCCATGATGATAAAAATAACAATAATGGGTGAGATGTTTGGAATCATGCAAATGAGGGTATCCTGAACGGATCGCCACAGGCCCAGCATTAGTAATAAAATCAGTAGCAGGGCTCCGCCAAGACTGTATATCTGACCTTTTACCAGTAGGTCTTCCTGATCGGCGAACATTCTGCCAGCTCCCGCCAGCTCCCAATCCGCTCCGGCTATCGGGCTTGCTGTGAGGTAATAACGAATCCGTTCCATCAGGTCGCCAATCTCATTTGCGCCGTGCACGTTGACGTTGATGGCGACCCGTGCCTGGCGGAAGTCCTGATCGATAAAGTCATACAAATCTGTGCCGTCATAAATAAACAGGTATTGGCTGATTAGGTCGGCGTTCTGTGGGATTTTCCTGAATCTGTCGTTCTCTTCGTGAAAACCCCAGTGCATTTCTTCCACGAAATCAGCTGCCGACATGCTTTTGTCCACTTCGGGTTGTCGGCCCAGCCAGTTCTGAAAACCCCTTATGCCCTGGAGTGCCTCCGGTGTTATCAGCGCGTCCGGTTGGTCGGAGCTGAAGAACACTTCCAGTGGTGTGGTGCCGACAAGTTTTTCCTCAATGTGTTCTGTCGCCTGGCGAAGAGAATGGCTGGGAGGAAAGAACTCAAGAATATTTGTTTCTACATCGACCTTGAATATCTGCGGGATTGTTGCTGCCATGATGATTAACGTGAAACCCAACACCCATATCGGATAGCGAATGCCGGTGTGAAAAAGCCCTTTCACCATGACATCCATCAACCCGAGTCCGGCTTTATGGTGGGGCCATTGCCGGTTGTCGTAGCGGGAGAAGATCGGTGGCAGCAGGTGTATGACAATCAGGTAAATCAGAAAGACTCCGGCAGCTGCGGTGAGTCCGAAAGTGCTGATGGGCGGAATCGGGCTCAGCCCGAGCGAGGCGAGTCCGGCAGAGGTTGTCAGGGCACTGAACAGCGCGGGTCGACGAATCTGTGACAGGGCGGACTGTACCCTGTCATTGCCGGACAGACCTCGCCTGGAAGCGTACTGCAGCGCATTGAAAAAATGCACCAGGGCGGCAATCGTGAGCGCTGACAACAGCGGTGGAATAATGCCTGCAATGGAATTGAACGGTTGTCGAAAAATGACGTAGAAAGCAATGGTTGAGCTGACCACGGCCCCCGTGACAATACCGGTAATGATGACGGCCATCCAGCGATGAAACAGCCACCAGATCAGGATCAAACCGACCA
>CATLZI010000087.1 GCA_950063125.1 uncultured Porticoccus sp.
TTCTGGAAAAGATTCGAGTCCTTCTCGAGCCGAATAGCCCCTCAGGATAGATCGCCTACAAGCTGAGATCCCGGACACTGGCCCTGATAAATTCCTGTTTGAGCGCCTCAAATGTATGGACAGCCGGAAATTGCGGGAATTGCTCAATAACATTCTGAGGTGCATGAAACAGGATACCGGCATCGGCCTCTGCCAGCATGGTCGTATCGTTATAGGAATCACCGGCAGCAATAGTCCGGTAGTACATGCTTTTAAAGCCGACTATCGCCTGGCGCTTCGGGTTGGCCTGCCGCAAGTGGTAATTAACCACCCGGCCGTCCTGGTCTGTTTCAAGTTTGTGACAAAGCAGCGCGGGAAATCCCAACTGACGCATCAACGGCTGGGCAAACTCATAAAAAGTGTCGGAGAGAATCACCACCTGAAAGCGTTCACGCAGCCAGTCAACAAACTCCTTCGCGCCCTCGAGAGGCGACAGCGTAGCTATCACCTCCTGAATCTCGTTAAGCCCCAGGCCGTGCCGGTCGAGAATATCCAATCGATAACGCATCAGCACATCATAATCCGGTTCATCCCGGGTTGTTCGCTTAAGCGCTTCAATACCGGTTTTCTCGGCAAAGGCAATCCATATTTCAGGAATCAGTACGCCTTCAAGATCCAAACAAGCGATTTCCACAAAGCCACCCTTAATCGTACGACACCAAAACAAGACCGCGCCACTCTAACGATTTCAGGGATATTGCGCAATAAAGTTGCGAGGCTTTTGATAGCTCCACAGGCAGGGAAAACACCCTTTTTACAGATTTTTAATAGCCATATCGATGAAGGTTATAGTTTCTGATTATTTTTGCTTTAGTGGTGGCTTTGGTATGATGCGCGACTTTGAGGACAACCCCTCTAACTTATTGAGAATATTGAGTAACTCCCATGACTGCAAACCTTCTGAACACTCTTGATCTCGATCGGGAATTATCCGATCAGTCTCCCCAGGAGATTATTGCCTACGCCCTTGAGCAATTTGACAATATTGCCATCTCATTTAGTGGTGCAGAGGATGTTGTACTGATTGATATGGCGCACAGGATAAACCCGGAGAAAGTACAGGTCTTTTCCCTCGACACAGGTCGCCTGCATGCCGAAACCTATCGCTTTATCGAAAAGGTCCGTGAGCATTATGGTATTCAGATCGACGTGGTATTTCCCGACGCCTACGCCGTCAATAATATGGTGCGGGAGAAAGGCCTTTTCAGTTTTTACCGCGACGGCCACAAAGAGTGCTGTAGTATCCGTAAGATTGGTCCCCTACGCCGTAAATTGCTGACTGTAGACGCCTGGGTAACCGGTCAGCGTCGCGACCAGAGCCCCGGCACCCGCACAGCTATCCCTGTGATTCAGGACGACAAGGCCTTTGCCCGACCCGATGCCACCCTGACCAAGTTCAACCCGCTGGCCAACTGGTCATCAAATCAGGTGTGGGAATATATTCGCTCCAATAACGTGCCCTATAACGAATTACATGACCGGGGCTATATCAGTATTGGCTGCGAACCCTGTACACGTGCCACCGGCCCCGGCCAACATGAGCGCGAAGGCCGCTGGTGGTGGGAAGAAGCCACGATGAAGGAATGCGGGCTGCACTCCGTCAATACGCAAAAATAAACCGGGAAAGACACATGAAAATCACGCTCGTCAAAAAGATTAAGCTGGACGGCAGCCTCTGCAGAAAGTGCGAAGACGTGCAGCAAAAAATGGAAGCTGCTGACCAGATGTCTCTAATAGACGAGGTTTTACTGGCTGATGAACGGGACACCAGCTCACCGGGAATGGTGCTGGCGAGACGTTACAATGTGGAGCAGGCGCCCTTCTTTGTGGTTGAACGGGAAGGCCTGCAACCGGAAATTTACACCGTCTATTTCAAGTTCGTTAAAGAAGTACTTAACCAGAAAACCCGCGAAGAGGACGAGCTAAAGGAAATTCTCAACGATAACCCCGACCTCGATTTTCTATAAGGTTCCTGAAGAAGTTTCCTAGTGCACTATTGTCCAACCCCTGGGATGGGCTTGATGGCAAATCAAATAGACTAAAGTTCTGGCAGTTCTAGCGCACTAAAAAACTTTTCCAGATCGTCCCTCGCATGAATGGCACTGGCTTCATTGATTCTGTCCCGGGTCAGATGGGGGGCGAACAACTCGATAAAATCATACATATATCCCCGCAGATACGTGCCTCGCCGAAAACCGATGCTGGTGATACTGGGCTTGAACAGATGAGATGCATCCAATGCCACCAGATCACTGTCCTTGACCGGGTCGTAGGCCATGTGCGCAACAATGCCAATACCCAGACCCAATCGCACATAAGTCTTAATCACATCAGAGTCTGTGGCGGTGAATACCACTTTTGGAATAAGCCCCCGGTCATTGAAGGCCTCATCAAGACGCGAACGTCCGGTAAAGCCAAACACATAGGTGACCAGTGGATAAGTCGACACCTCCTCCAGCGTCAGCTTTGAAACCTGGGCCAACGGATGATCCCTGGGCACCAGAATACAGCGATTCCAGCGGTAACAGGGCATCATCAACAGATCGTGAAATAACTCCAGCGCCTCAGTGGCAATCGCGAAATCCACTGAGCCATCTACAGCCTGCTCGGAGATCTGCATCGGTGTACCCTGATGCATATGCAATGAAACCTCAGGATATTTATCAATAAAAGCTTCAATAACCGGTGGCAGCGCATAACGTGCCTGGGTATGGGTTGTCGCAATAGTAAGGCTGCCACGCCTGGGGTCATTATGCTCCTGAGCCAATTGTTTGATGCTATCGACTTTCCGCAAAATATCGCCAGCTACCCGAAGAATCTCATCACCCGCCGGGGTGACACGGGTCAGGTGTTTGCCGCTCCGCGAAAAAATCTCCACACCAAGCTCATCTTCAAGAAGTCGTATCTGTTTGCTAATACCCGGCTGTGAGGTGTAAAGACTCTGCGCTGTAGCGGAAACATTCAATTCGTGGTGTGCCACTTCCCAGATATATCGAAGCTGCTGTAATTTCATTCACCCACCCAGATAGACAACAATGATATAAAAATATAAAAAATTATTCCTTTGAAGAATAGGTATAAATTGCTAGAGTTTCCAGGTTATTTTGAGGATGCAAGTGGATTAATTGTGCTGGATTTACTGCTGTACATTGTATCCGGTGCTTTTGTGGGTTTAGTCGTCGGACTCACCGGTGTCGGTGGCGGGTCCTTGATGACACCAATGCTGATTATGTTCGGCATCCCCTACAATGTCGCTATTGGCACTGACCTCCTCTATGCCGCCATCACAAAGGCCAGTGGTGTTGTGGCCCACACCAGGCAGAAAAGTATTCAGTGGCGACTGGTTGCTTACCTCGCTGCTGGCAGCATACCCGCATCCCTTATTACATCCCAGCTCCTCTATCACGTGTTTACAGATGCAGAAGAATATCGGGAAATCCTGACGACCAGTCTCGGTATCATGCTGATAATTACCGCCGCCGTGATTTTACTGAAACGCTTTCTTCGCAATGCTTCCGATCGACCACACGGCGCCGTAGGTGCTTTTTTTCAACTACACGCCACGAAGGTAACCTTTGTCTCCGGCATTTTTCTGGGGATCTTTGTCACACTCTCATCAGTGGGCGCGGGCGCGTTTTGTGCGGCGCTTCTGATGGTCCTCTACCCTCGCCTACCGGCACTGCATGTGGTCGGGACTGACATTGCCCACGCAGTACCACTAACGCTTATTGCTGGACTCGGTCATTTATTCTTGCTGGGCAATGTCGATTTGGTGCTGCTTGGATCACTGTTGATAGGATCACTGCCAGCCATCCACGTTGGCACCCGACTGGCAGCCCGGCTCCCAAGCCGGGTATTGCAACCGATTTTAGCCTGTCTGTTGCTCGGCATGGGCATCAAATTCGCCCTGTTCTAAACTGCTTAGTTCTGTTTGTTAGCTATACCATGGGGCACATGCCCAGTGGCTACATGGGATTTTGCCGACTCGCAATGAGCCTGCTGATCGTCAAAGAACACATCCGCCCCATAGGATTTAAGGAACGCCCCCTTCTCCAGACCACCGAGAAACAGGGACTCATCTATCCTGATATCCCATGTTCGGAGTGTTCTCACGACCCGCTCATGGGCTGGCGCAGAGCGTGCAGTGACAAGGGCTGTCCGAATAGGACAGCTCTCAGGTGGGAATTCTGACTGCAGGGTATGCAAAACCTGAAGAAAATGTTTGAACGGGCCACCGCTCATCGGCTGCCTTGCTGCAGCTTTCTCACTTTGAGTGAATGCCGCCAGCCCGCTTTCCTTATACACACGTTCCGATTCATCGGAAAACAGTACCGCATCACCATCAAATGCAAAGCGAAGCTCATCGTCATTGCGATCTCTGGATCCCGATGATATTAACGTTGCCGCTGCAATCCCGTTATTCAGGGCATTGCAGACATCCTCTGCATTGGTCGAAAGAAACAAATGGCAACCAAAAGCGGATACATACCGGTAGGGGCTTTCTCCGCCACAGAAGGCGGCACGGCTGATATTCAACCCATAGTGCTCAATGGAATTAAATACCCGCAACCCGGTGTCAGCCGAATTCCGGGAGAGTAAAATCACCTCTACCCTTGGATCCCCATCCAGCTTTTCATTGATTCTCAGCAGTTTTTTTACCATGGGAAAGGCTTCACCCGGCGCAAGAACCTCATCTTCGTGCGCCACCTGATAACGGGAATAGGCATCCAAACCCTCCTGCTCATAAACCCGATGGCTTTCATCCAGGTCAAACAGGGCCCTGGAAGAAATGGCAATCACCAGTTTGTCACCAAAGTTCTTTGACACAGACTATTCCTCAGGGAACTTACCCATTACACCTTAGTAAAAACAACCCATTAAATGAATAAACTACAAGTCAGCTCGTATCGAGATAGGGTCTTTTTCTCAATTGATCTACTCAACCTTGTACACTCGTATACAGCAAATTGACACAATCATGGTGACGACTAATCGGGATAACGAGTGGTTGATAACTGGATAGACTTTACCATGAGAATAATTTCACTCATGCTCTTCAGCAACTGGAAATTGAAACAACGATACTTCTATTTTAACGGATACTTGGCACTCACACCTTGGAGATCTCCATGGCTAATATAAAAAAATACGTTTTAACAGGGTTTCTACTGATTTTTCTCATGGTGGCCGGGTGTACAAGCGAGGAAAAAGCCATATCTGAACGAGCCTCGAACAGTATGCCGAAACCATTGACTTCGTCCTCTTACAATCTCTACAAAAGTGAATCCTGTGGTTGCTGTGAAGAGTGGATGGAATATATGTCCGACAAGGGTTATCACGCACTTATTCACCATCCTGAAAATCTGACGGCGGTAAAAAGTAGTCTGGGTATCGATTCAGAGTATCAGTCCTGCCACACCGCAGTCTTTGAAAACGGCTATGTCGTGGAGGGTCATGTGCCGGCTAAATTTGTGACAAAATTCATGACCAACCCCCCTGATGGTGCACTTGGCCTGGCGGTGCCAGGTATGCCTGTGGGTAGCCCCGGTATGGAAATGGAAGACCGGTTTAAACCCTATAACATCTATTTACTGAAAAAGGATGGCAGCACAGAGGTTTATGCCTCTGTGGAGAGTGCCGACCAACAATGACCCCGGTGGGAAACGGTGAATATTTACCGATCAAAATATTCACGGGTCAGCCTGAAAATGACCGGACTTAACAATAGCAGGCCGATGAGATTAGGTACGGCCATCATGCCGTTAAGTGTATCGGCAATACTCCACACCAGGCTCAGCTGCGATGTCGCACCCACAAATACCGCGACAACCCAGACTATGCGAAACGGCACAATAACATTGATGCCAAAGAGGTACTCGGCACAGCGCTCACCATAATAGCTCCAGCCCAGGATCGTGGTAAAAGCAAACAAGGCCAGACTGATGGCAACCCCTTTGTCACCATGGGGCACCACGCTACTAAAAGCGAATGCAGTGAGCGCAGCACCCTGCTCGCCACTGTTCCAGGCACCCGTCAGAATCAACACCAAACCTGTCATCGTGCAAATCACGATAGTGTCAATAAAGGTACCCAGCATAGCAATGGTACCCTGGCGAACCGGACTGTTGGTTTCAGCCGCTGCATGGGCAATGGGGGCGCTCCCCAAACCCGCCTCGTTAGAAAATATACCGCGAGCCACCCCCATACGCAGTGCCAGCATAATGGTCGCCCCGGCAAAACCACCCCCTGCAGCCACCGGTGAAAAAGCGCTTTTTACCACCAGCACCAAGGTTTCGGGGACCTCACCAATGTTAATCATCAATATGATCCCTGTAACCAGAAGATAAAGGATCGTCATGAAAGGCACCAGTTTTCCGGCTACTTGCGCAATTCGTTGAATACCACCGAGTAATACCAGACCCACCAGGACAGTCATTACGGCACCGGTAAGCTGTTCTGGTACCGCAAAACTGCTGTGCAATGCATCCGCCACCGAGTTCGCTTGAACAGTATTGCCAATCCCAAACCCGGCGAGGGTGCCAAAAACCGCAAACAATAACCCCAACCACGCCCACTTTGGACCCAATCCATTGCGGATGTAGTACATTGGCCCACCGACTTTCCTCCCTCGTTTGTCCGTTTCACGATAGTGCACCGCCAATACAGCTTCACTGTACTTGGTGGCCATTCCCAGCAAGGCAGTACACCACATCCAGAAGAGCGCCCCGGGGCCACCGATACTGACAGCCGTGGCAACACCGACAATATTGCCGGTTCCAATCGTAGCTGATAGCGATGTCATCAGCGCATTGAAGGGGCTGATATCCCCATCGCCGCTACCCTTTCTCCCAATGAATAATTGCCGGAAACCGTAGCCTATTTTTCGTATTGGCAGCCCGCCCAGACCAACCGTCAAATAGAGGCCCGTGCCGAGGATAAGGCACAGCATCACTGGCCCCCACACAAAACCGTTGATGCTATTGACGACAGCTTGCAGAGTCATGGATTCGCCTAATGTCAGTCAATCAAACCTGACGCTGAAGATTTAAGCTGAATGCCCAGTTCATCGCGCTGGGCATACAGACCAAACAGACCACCAGTATGAATAAATACAATATCCGAGGCGTCCTGAAACGCCCCTGCCTTGATTTCCTCAACCAGGCCGTAAAACGCCTTACCGGTATAGACCGGATCGAGTATCAGTCCCTCAAGCGAGGCCATGTGACGGATCGTGGCGAAGACCTCTGCCGTTGCCCGGCCATAGCCGGGACCGATATAACGATCGTTGACCTGAATAGCCACTTGTGTCATGTCCACAGATGTACCGTAACGTCTCGTCCAGTCACTGATATCTTCTCTGATCTTGTTATGAAAATACGCGGCATCATCACAAACGGCAAATCCCACCACAGGTATGTCCAACTGGGATAGGTGGCAACCCAGTGTCAGACCTGCCTGTGTACCCCCAGACCCTGTTGCACAGACAATAGCATCCGGCTTGATCTCGAGCTCCCTGAATTGGCATGCCAGCTCACTGACAGAGTGCAGATAACCCCAAATGCCAATACCGTCACTGGCACCCGTGGGGATGACAAATGGCTTGCGACCCCGACTACGATAGAAATCAAGCCAGTGGTCAATCAACTCAGGCAAGTGTTGATATTGGTTCTGTGGATAACAGCTGATTTCTGCCCCGACCAGACTGTCCAACAGTAAATTGCCATCGGGTGGCCGCTCGGGCAGCTCACCCCTGAGAATCAGGTGCACCTTTAAACCCAGCTGTGCACCCAAAACAGCCGTCGCTCTGCAATGATTGGACTGTAGACCGCCACTGGTAAGCAGCGTATCAGCGCCCTCTGCTATTGCCCGGGCCAGAACAAATTCGAGTTTTCTGACTTTGTTGCCACTGACGGCACAACCAGTGAGGTCATCGCGTTTAACCCAGATTCTCGGACCGGCCAATTCAGTGGATAACCGCGGCAAAAACTGGAGCGGCGTAGGCAGCTGCGCAAGA
>CATLZI010000088.1 GCA_950063125.1 uncultured Porticoccus sp.
TTGGTGTCCGAGGTGATCAGTGGTTTGATGGTTTCCGTCAACGGCAGAATCTCGTAGACACCCTGCCGCCCGAGATAACCGGTATTTCGGCACTCCAGACAACCTGCCGGGCGGTAGATGGTCGCCGGTGATTTGACTTTCCAGGGGCGCACCAGCGACTCCCAGTCTGCCGGATCAACGGTTACCGCCTCCTTGCAGTGCGGACAGAGAGTCCGCACCAGACGCTGGGCCATAATACCGTTGACCGTCACCTTGATCAGGTGGGCGGGAATGCCCAGGTCCAACAGTCGGGTGATCGCTGAGGGCGCATCATTGGTGTGCAGCGTTGACAATACAAGGTGTCCGGTGAGGGCGGCCTGGATCGCCATCTGCGCTGTCTCCAGGTCCCGGATCTCGCCCACCATGATGATATCCGGGTCCTGCCGCATCAGGGTTCGAATGCCCGCGGCGAAATCGAACTCGATTTTATGCTGTACCTGACTCTGATTGAAGCTGTCCTCGACCATCTCAATGGGGTCCTCAATAGTGCTGACGTTCACATCTTCGGTGGCGAGTCCTTTAAGGGTCGAATAAAGGGTGGTGGTCTTGCCCGAGCCCGTGGGGCCGGTGACCAGCACAATGCCATGGGGTCTACCGGTCATGGTCTCCCAGCGTTTCAGGTCATCACCACTGAGCCCCAAATCAGTAAAGCTGCGCAGCAGCACATCGGGATCAAAAATCCGCATCACCAGTTTTTCGCCAAAAGCGGTGGGCAGGGTGGACAGGCGCAGCTCCACTTCGCCACCCGCCGGGGTGACGGTCTTGACCCGGCCATCCTGGGGGCGGCGTTTTTCCGCTACGTTCATGCGGCCGAGTATTTTCAGACGACTGGTGACAGCGGTCATTACCTGATCGGGCAGGTCATAGACCTGATGCAACACGCCATCGATTCGAAAGCGAATCCGGCCTTTTTCCCGCCGCGGCTCCAGATGAATATCACTGGCCCGCTGGTCGAAAGCATACTGCAGCAGCCAGTCCACAATATTGATAATGTGCTGGTCCTGGGCATCGGGATCCTTGAGGGAGCCGATCTGTAACAACTGCTCAAAATTCGTGACACCCGACCGCTTAGAGCCGGCAATGCCCTTCGCACCAAACACCGATTTGGCCAGCGAGTAGAATTCCACGGTGTACTTGGCCAGATCGACCGGATTGACCACCACCCGCCTGATAGTTTTGCGACTGGTCTGTTCAAGGTTTGCCATCCACTCAGTGATGAAGGGCTGCATGGTCGCGATCAGCAATTCTGTGTCGTTGACGCCAATACACAGAATACTGTGACGGCGGGCAAAATTAAAAAACATCACCCCGGTGACCCTGGCGACATCAATCTGCAGCGGATCGATATGTGCCACGTCCAGGCCGGCCTTCTCTGCCAGCCAGCGGGTCAGCGTATCGATATTGAGCTGCTTGCCAGGTTCCAAGGGGTTGTCTGGACGCTGACCTGCGATATAGGCCAGCGGATGCAGCAGTGCCTGCTCGCGGCTGCGCTGCGCCCCGGCGAGCATATTGGCATCACTGCGCGACAACAGGCCATCGGCCACCAGATCGTTGAGCACATTACCCAGGTCCAGTTGACGCTCCGGCATCTCAGCGGCTGGCACCATAACATTTACCCGATTTATCCGATTTATCCGATTCACAGATCAGAGTATGACGGCTGAGGGTTGCAGCGACAATGATCACCGCATGCATAGTATCAATAGGCATCGTCGAATCCGGTCAAACAAAACATATTTGTTTTCTCGCCCGGGCTTTCCGGGGGAAATTGACTCATACTTCCAATAGGGAATTGCCCCTGTTTTCAGCAGGTGAAGGAGTCTGTCATGACCATCAGACACGGCGAGGAAAGCGCCACCCACTTCCGTTCGGAACGCATCGAATACATAAATGGTTCCTGGTATATTGCCGTTCGTGAGACCCATGGCATGCTCGGCCCTTTTCCCACCAGGGAGACTGCACAAAGGGCGGCCTGTGCCTATATCAAGGATATAGAGAGCGGTCGTTCCGACGTTGAAGCCCTATCCAATATCCATATTCTGATTAAAACCCTATCCAACAAGTAAGCCAACCGTTCTCCCTTTCTTGCACCAGAAGCCCCTAGCTGCTCACCGCACGGCGGTAATTGCTTTTTCACCCGCCGCCCGTACACTGCAGCCATGTTAATTATGCCCATGCTGCAACAGCTGATTGCCACCCCTTCAATCAGCAGCGTCAACCCCGCCCTCGACCAGGGAAACCGGGCGGTGATTGAGTTGCTGGCAGGCTGGCTGGAAGATCTCGGTTTTACCGTGGACATCATGCCCCTGAAGGATCCCCGCAAAGCCAATTTGATCGCCACGCTGGGCAGTGGTCCCGGCGGATTAGTGTTGGCGGGGCACACCGACACGGTGCCCTGCGATGAAGCCCGCTGGACACACAACCCCTTCAAGTTGCTTGAGAAAGACCAGCGCATCTATGGCCTAGGGACCTGTGATATGAAGGGATTTTTTCCGCTGATCATTGAAGCCGCCAGACAGTTTTCCCGTCAAACACTCCAGCAGCCACTGATTGTGCTGGCAACGGCAGATGAAGAGTCCTCCATGTCCGGCGCACTGGCTCTGGCTGCGGCGGGCAAACCCAGAGCCCGCTATGCCCTGATCGGCGAGCCCACCGGGATGAAACCCATCAATATGCACAAAGGCATCATGGTGGAAAAGCTGATCATAGAGGGTCGGTCCGGCCACTCCAGTGATCCCACCCTGGGGCGCAATGCCATGGAAACCATGCACAGCGCGATGGGCGAACTACTGTCACTGCGGAACGAACTGCGAGAGAAGCATCATAACCCGATGTTCAATGTCGGCCATCCGACTATGAACCTGGGCTGCATTCACGGCGGTAACAACCCCAATCGTATCTGTGGCCACTGTGAACTGGGCTTTGAAATTCGAGTCTTGCCGGGTATGGATACCGTGGCATTGCAGCAACAGATAAATGACCGCATCCTGCCATTTCGGGAGCGTGACGGGGTCGCTATTTCACTGGAGCACTACTGTGTCCCCGCTTTTGCTTCAGGCGCTGATTCCACGCTGGTAAAAATGTGTGAATCCCTGACCAATCACACCAGCGAATCAGTGTCATTTGCTACCGAAGCGCCCTATCTGAAAGATCTGGGGATGGATGTGGTGGTACTTGGGCCCGGCAGCGTCGAGCAGGCACATCAACCCGATGAATACCTGGCCATTGACCGCATACAACCCACGGTTGATTTTCTGGTACAACTGATCGGTCGCTGTTGCTTATAATGGCACCGGATAACCTTCAGGCCAACACTGTGTCCGACTACGTAAAATTTCTACGCGATACCTCCCCGTACATCAACACGCACCGGGGGAAAACCTTTGTACTTGCCCTGGGTGGCGAGGCCATAGCCCATGCCAATTTCACTAATATCGTCCACGACATCGCACTGCTGCACAGTCTTGGCATAAAGCTGGTACTGGTGCACGGTGCCAGGCCACAGATTGAGGAACGGCTGAAGGGCAGCGCCATTAGCCCACAGTTTGACCAGTACACACGGATTACCGATTCAGCCACCATGGTCTGCGTCAAGGATGCCGTAGGTAGCGCCCGCATTGCCATTGAAGCCAAGCTCTCAACCGGTGCCACCAACTCGCCCATGCACGGCGCCCGAATCCGGGTACTGGGTGGCAATCTGATCACGGCCAAACCACTGGGAGTTCGCGAGGGCATCGATTTTCACCACACCGGTGAGGTGAGGCGAATCGACCACAAGGCCATTCAGAGGCAACTGGAAGACGGGGCCATCGTACTGCTGTCACCGATCGGTTACTCACCTACCGGTGAAGCCTACAATCTCAACTATGAGGATATAGCCACCCAGACTGCCGTCAGCATGGGGGCGGAAAAACTGATCATTTTCAGCACAAGTGGCGGCGTAAAGACCCCACAGGGCGACCTGTTAAAAATGCTGTCACTGAACGAGGTACCCCAATGCCTCAACGTGCTGAAGGATAACGTGTCGCTGCAGCATGCCTTGATGGCCTGTTACCAGGCCTGTGAAAACGGGGTACTAAGAGGACACATCATCAGCTATGAAGATAACGGTGCCTTGCTCACCGAGCTGTTTACTCTCGAAGGTAGCGGCACGCTGGTGTTGAAAAATGGCCGGGAGGTGATCCGTCAGGCAACTATTGATGACGTGGGTGGGCTGCTGGAGCTCATCGAACCACTTGAGCAAAAAGGCATTCTGGTCAAACGCTCCAGGGAATTACTCGAAACGGAGATATCCCGTTTTACTGTCATGCTCCATGCCGAGGGAATGCTGGTGGGTTGTGCGGCAATCTACCCGTTCAGGGATGGGGTGTCGGCGGAATTGGCCTGCGTGGTAACCCATCCCGACTTTCTCAATCGCGGGTTTGCCAGTCGCCTGCTGGCACAACTGGAAACCCAGGCAGCCCTGCAGGGTATCAGGCAGCTATTCGTACTGACCACCCGGGCCAGCGACTGGTTCAAGGAAAAGGGCTTTGTAGACAGCTCGCTGGATGAATTGCCTGCCGAGCGCAAGTCCCTGTACAACTTCCAGCGCAACTCCCGGATATTCTGCAAGAATCTCGTATAACTGCTGATTACCCAAGCCGGTCTCTGCTATCCTTGACGCCCTGTTTTGTTGAGGAAGAGAAGAGGCCAATCATGCCGGTATATCGCTCACACACCACCACCCAAGGCCGCAACATGTCTGGTGCCCGCGCCCTGTGGCGGGCCACCGGCATGAAAGATGGCGACTTTGACAAACCGATCATCGCCGTTGCCAATTCCTTTACCCAATTCGTGCCGGGGCATGTCCACCTGAAAGACATGGGCCAACTGGTCATCGGCGAAATCGAAAAAGCCGGCGGGGTGGGCAAGGAATTCAATACGATTGCCGTGGATGATGGTATCGCCATGGGCCACGACGGCATGCTCTACTCACTGCCTTCGCGGGATATTATCGCCGACTCGGTGGAATACATGGTGAATGCCCACTGTGCCGATGCACTGGTGTGTATATCCAACTGTGACAAGATCACCCCCGGCATGCTGATGGCGGCGATGCGGCTCAATATACCGACCATTTTTGTCTCGGGCGGGCCCATGGAAGCCGGTAAAACCAAGCTTTCCGAGCATAAGCTGGACCTGGTGGATGCCATGGTGATTGCCGCTGATCCCGATGCCTCCGACGAAAAAGCCAATGAATATGAACGCTCCGCCTGCCCTACCTGCGGTTCCTGTTCGGGGATGTTTACGGCGAATTCGATGAACTGTCTCACCGAAGCACTGGGCTTGTCCCTGCCGGGCAATGGCACCGCGCTGGCGACCCATGCAGACCGCCGCAGACTCTTTGAAGAAGCGGGTCGCCGCATCGTCTCAATGGCCCGGGAGTACTACGAAGAGGACCACCTGGCCGTGCTGCCCCGCTCCATTGCCAGCTTCGAGGCGTTTGAAAATGCCATGACCATGGACATCGCCATGGGCGGCTCCACCAATACCATTCTTCATCTTCTGGCCGCCGCCCAGGAAGCCAACGTGGACTTCACCATGGCCGACATCGACCGACTGTCGCGGAAAGTGCCACAACTCTGCAAGGTGGCGCCCAGTACCCCGCAATATCATGTCGAGGACGTACATCGCGCCGGTGGCGTGTTCGGCATTCTCGGCGAACTGGATCGCGCGGGACTGCTGCACACGGATGTCTCTACGGTTCACACACCGACCATGGCGGCGGCCTTAGCCAGCTGGGATATCATGCGCAACAATGACGAGGCGCTGACAAAATTCTTCAAGGCCGGCCCCGCCGGCATCCCCACCCAACAGGCCTTCAGCCAGGATACCCGCTGGGGCTCCCTGGATGCCGACCGCCAAAACGGCTGTATCCGTAGCCTTGAGCACGCCTTCAGTCTGGAGGGGGGACTGGCAGTGCTCTACGGCAATATCGCCCTGAACGGCTGTGTGGTGAAAACCTCCGGTGTGGATGACTCAATTCTGGTTTTCTCCGGCCCGGCCCATATTTGCGAAAGCCAGGATCAGGCGGTCGAGGATATTCTCAACGACCGGGTCAAAGCTGGCGATGTGGTCATTATTCGCTATGAAGGGCCCCGCGGCGGCCCGGGTATGCAGGAGATGCTCTACCCCACCAGCTACCTCAAGTCGAAAGGGCTGGGCAAGGACTGCGCACTGATCACCGACGGGCGTTTTTCGGGAGGGACCTCCGGCCTGTCCATCGGCCACGTCTCACCTGAAGCCGCCGCCGGCGGCGCCATCGGTCTGGTCAGGGATGGCGATATCATTGAAATTGATATCCCCGGGCGCACCATCAACGTAGCGCTCAGCGACCAGCAACTGGCGGAGCGCCGTGTCGAACAGGATGACCTGGGCTGGTTTCCAGTGGAAAAACGGCCTCGCCGGATATCTGCTGCACTGCAGGCCTATGCCGCGCTGGCGACCAGCGCCGACCGCGGTGCCGTGCGTGATCTGAGCCTGATCACCATCAAATAGCCTCGGGCGACCGCTATAAAAAAACCGGCCAACAAGGCCGGTTTTTTTAATCTGATAGATTAGTGATGTGTACAAGCCCTAAGTCCCTTGGCAACCCGCGATATCCGCGTCCATCTCCATGAGTTTCTCTCTGCGAGCCGCTTCGCTGCGAACATATTGCAACCACTGCTCGGCAGTTTTACGAACATTTTGATCCGCTGCCGCCGCCTCAAATACCGGCTCTGCCTCCCGATAACAGTTCAGGTTGACCAGTGCCGCGCCGAGGGTGAGACGCGTCAGGGCCGGACGGGACAAGTCGCCTTTGCGCAGGGCATTGCGTGCCTCCCGAACGGCGGCCGAATTATCGTTGGCATCCAGATAGGCAGACGCCAACCGGGAAGCAATTGCCCCGCTATCCGACAGATTCGCCGCCCGCTGCAACACCGGCAACGCCTTGTCGGTCTCGCGCGCCAGCTGCCAGGCGCCACCCAAGGTCTCCAGGTTCTTTGCCGTCGGCTCAATGACACCACTGCTCAAGCCTTCATCAAGGATCCTGGCGGCCCGAAAAGGTACCTCGGCACCCAGATAGAGATACGCCAGGGACAGCAACTGCTGCTGATCGTTTAATTGTCGCTGCAAATGCAGCAGGTCCATCACAGCAAGCTGATCGCCACTCCGCTCAAGCTGACCAAAAATCCCGCCCAGCTGCTGCCAGTAGCGAGTGCTGGGATAGTGCGTCACCAGCTGCTTGAGCACCGCTATCACTTTCTGATACTCGCCCCGCTCGTAGAAAAGTACACGCTGCAGGGACCACCAGCTCTCTTTCGGTATTTTTCCACCGGACAGGGCCTCCGCCACGATCTGGTTAACCAGACGCAGGGATTCGTCCTGACGCTGGAGGTAGTAATACGCTTGAGCCAGCAACATGCGCCCATCACTGCCCGGCTCCGGGGCTTCCGCCAGCCAGGTTTCCATCTGCCGGGCTGCCCGGCCATAATCCTCCTGCATGAAATAGAGCTGGGCTACGGTATAGCGGGTAGCCACTTTCTGCCGATCGTCCACCTCTGGCTCGGCGAGCATTTTCAGGTAGTTGTCGATAGCGCGGGAATACTGCTCCAAAGAATAGTGGCTATAGCCCAGCAAGTTGTAGATTTGTGATTTTTCATAACTGGAACTGCAGGGCCGGTCCAGCAGACCGCCCAGCTGTTCAATCAATTCACTGAGCTGGGCCCGGGACGGGACACTGTCGCCTTGCAACACCGCCTGAAGGGGCTCCAGTTGATTAGCGCAGGCCTGCCCAACCGCCTGTCTCTGACGGGTCTTGGTGTCCTGATACTGTCTCTGTTCGGCGGCCTCCTCGGATACAGCCCAGGGCTGCAAAGGCCCCAACACCAGCACCACCAGCAGCCACCAACGACCCAACCCCATCCGCTGTTGCAATAGCTTCATTACCTACCTGGCAATCTGGAAAGAAA
>CATLZI010000089.1 GCA_950063125.1 uncultured Porticoccus sp.
GGCAGTAAGCTGCCGACTCGGGTAGTGGCTTCAGTTACGGGTTGTAAAATTCGTCATCCTTTTTCGGGGCAAAGTCCTTTCCACAGTTTGGGCAGTGAACGAGGGTTTCAGCACGGTTTTTACGCAGGTAGAACCACCAGTTGATGCCGATACATACTGCGTAGAAAGCCGCAAAGCCGATCAGCGCTACTTCCGGGGTGGTGGCGGTAATCTGTTCTCCAATAACCTTGGGGATGTAGAACGCGCCGTACGCGGCCACCGCGGAAGTCCAGCCCAGTACCGGGCCGGCCTGCTCTTTCGGGAAGACCATGGCGATGGTGCGGAAGGTGGAGCCGTTGCCGATACCGGTGGCGGCGAACAGCACCAGGAACAGCAGAAAGAAGGGCAGGAAGAACTCCTCAGGGGTCGCGGAGTTGTAGGCGGCTTTCATGTAGTAGGCTACGCCGAGGGCGCTGGCCACCATCACCACGGAGCAGATCTGGGTGACCATGGCGCCGCCCAGCTTGTCGGCAATCCAGCCACCCACCGGGCGGATCAGCGCACCGATGAAGGGTCCCATCCAGGCATACATCAGGGCGCTGGGGCCGTTGACGTTGATGGTGTCGTGGGTCATAACGCCATCCACCATGATGTGCTGGTAACCGAAGATTACCTTGATGGCCAGCGGGAAAGAGGCGGCAAAGCCGATGAACGAGCCGAAGGTCATGGTGTAGATAACACTCATCACCCAGGTGTGCGGGTTATTGAAAATCTTGTACTGGCGAATCAGGCTGGTGCGAATGGCGCCGGGCAACATTTTCAGCCAGAACACGGTGGAGCCGATCACCAGCACCATGACGATTTCTTTTGGTACACCAAAGCCGGAACCATTGGCGGACTCCGGTAACAGCAGCCACAGGCCCACGGCGGCGGTGACGAAGCCAATCAGCAGCATACCCGCGATCATGCCAAAACTGACCACCGTATTCGGTAGGTCGGGTGACACCTCCTGGGAGCGTATGTTGTTCATGCCGAACCAGCCGGCGAAGGCCAGTGGAATCAGCAGCACCAGCCAGATGTAACCGGCGTTGTGAATCCAGGTTTCACTGCCTGCGGGTATCTTGCCGATCAGGGTGCCGGAGGTGTTTTCCAGAATCATGGAATCACCGCCGAACAGACCAAACGTCATCACCAGCGGGATCAGGATCTGCATGGTAGTGACCCCGAAATTGCCGAGTCCGGCGTTCAGTCCCAGTGCCAGCCCCTGTTGTTTCTTGGGAAAGAAGAAGCTGATGTTGGACATGGATGATGCGAAATTGCCGCCACCGAAGCCGGACAGCAGCGCCAGCGCCTGGAACACCCACAGTGGCGTGTTTTTATCCTGCAGGGCGATACCGGTACCGACGGCGGGGATCATCAATAGCGCAGTGGTGAAGAAAATAGTGTTGCGCCCGCCGCACAGCCGGATAAAAAAGCTGCTGGGTATTCGCAGGGTGGCGCCGGTCAGGCCGGCAATGGCGGTGAGGGTGAACAGCTCGGATTGGGCGAATGGAAAACCCAGGTTCAGCATCTGTACCGTGATAATGCCCCAGTAGAGCCACACGGCAAATCCGCACAGCAGGCTGGGAATCGATATCCAGAGATTTCGAGTGGCAATCTTTTTGCCTTCTGATTCCCAGAACCGGGTATCTTCGACATCCCATTTTTGTAGATCGGCCATGATGGCTCTCCTCGTGAGTACAGTCTTATAACGTTAAAAAATCGTCGGCTTTTGCCTGATCCAGCCGGTGCCGAAATTGATCCAGTTTGATGGCGTAAAACATCAGCACCATGCAGCCCGCCAGCACTCCGTAGAGCAACATGAAGCAGGAACTGCGAATGCCGGTGAGGTCGGCCGCCAAACCGAACAGGATGGGCAGCGAGAAGCCGCCGAGAGCGCCGATGGCGGCCACCGCGCCGCCTACCACACCGACGTTATCCGGGTAATAGTCGTAGATAATCCGGTAAATACTGGCCTTGCCGAAGCCCATCGCCAGCCCCATTACGAAGGTCAGTAGTACGAACACCCACAGGTTGATGTGGATGTTGAGGAACAGATTCCGCTCGATGCCGTGGATGGTCATGGTGGTGGGCGGGTAGGAGAGGAAAAACAGGCATACCAGACACACCCAGAACACTGACCAGTTGATGCGGCGGGCGCCAAAGTTGTCGGCGAACCAGCCCCCCAGGGCGCGAACAATGGCTGCCGGCAGGGTGAACAGCATGGTGACAAAAGAGGCGGTTTTCAGGTCGAGGCCGTATTCGCCCACATAGTACTGGGGCAGCCACAGGGTCAGGGCCAGAAAACCGCCGAACACAAAATAGTAGTAGAGGCCGAAGCGCCACACCCGCAGTTCCCGTAGGGGGCGCATTTCCTCCGTCCAGCATTGCCGGGACCTGGTTCGTTGGCTTCTGTCCGAGGGCGACCAGCTAAAGAACCAGAACAGTATCGCGATTGCCAGCAGCACAGTGCCGTAGATGTTGGGTACTGCCTGCCAACCATAAGAGAGGATAATCAACGGTGCCACCAGGTTGGTGATGGCGGCCCCGGCATTGCCGGCACCGAAGATACCCATGGCGGTGCCTTGTTGTGAGGCCGGGAACCAGCCGGAAACCAGGCTGATCCCGGTGGCAAAGGTGCCTCCGGCGATACCAAGTACCAAGCCGATACTGAGAAACTGCCCAAAGGTCCTGGCGTAGGGGAGGGTGAACAGCGCCAGCGCCACAATCAGCGATTGCACAAAAAATACCAGCCGACCGCCAAAATGCTCCGCCAGCACGCCGCTGATCAGTCGGGCCAGAGCACCGGTAAGAATCGGTGCCGCCACCAGCAGACCGAAGGCGGTTTCGCTCAGACTCAGGTCAGCTTTGATCTGCATGCCGAGAATGGCAAACAGGGTCCAGGCGGCAAAATGGGCGGCAAAGGCGGTTGTGCAGATACCGAGGCTGTACCACTGGAGTGGCCGGTTTTGTGACTGGACTGTGGTCATGGGCTTTTCATTTTCTCCCGAATGTGGTTTGAATGTAGTAACAGTGAGTGGCCCCGGACATGACCTGTATCAATCATCGAACCGCTTGAATTTGATGGGGTTTTTGAAAGTACTACCTAGGTGGTAGGTCGATTTTTTTTAAAAAACCTTAAATAACATAAGGTTGTTTTTGGTTGTGGGGATGGGTGGAGTTGACTGCTCCGAAAGTGGATATTTGGTGGTAATAACCATGGCAATGATGCTGACCGGCAGGAAATTGCGTTTTTCCCAATCGATTGCGATTCAGGTGTTGATCCCGATGTTGGTGATCGGTCTGCTTGCTCTGTCGAGCATGCTGGTCTCCCTGCTGGTGACGCTTAACACCCAGCACGATGCCGAGGCGATCAATATTGCCGGTTCGATGCGGATGCAGACCTACCGTATTGCGGTACATCTGCAGCAGGCCGTGGCGGGAGAGGCAGATCCGAAAGATTTGACTGATACCCTGACGGAAGAGCGCCGCACTTTTTCTGAGAAGCTGTATCAATCGAGCATTGCCCGGGTGGCGGGCGAGCGAAGTGACATCAGTCTGAAACGCGCCTACCAGAGGGTGGTCACTAACTGGGAACAGCATATGGACCCGTTATTGTTGTCTCTGAGTTCTGCTGAACAGGGGAGGCTGGCGGCGGCCAGTCGGGAATACCTGGGGTATGTCGAGGAACACGTGGGCGATATTGACAGGTTGGTGCTGAGCATCCAGCAAAACACCGAGGAGAAAATTGAGCTATTGGGCATTTATGAAGGGCTCAGCATTTTCCTGTCATTTCTGGCATTGGTGTTCATCGTCATGCGCACCGACCAGAACCTCGTTCGACCTCTGCAGGATCTGGTGCGGGCCGCCGAGCACACCAGTGTCGGGGATTTCTCCTACCGCACCTATTACGAGGCGGTCAATGAGATTGGCCTGCTGTGCAGTACCTTCAACGATATGTCCGCCAATCTGGCGCGACACTATCGAAAACTGGAGGACATGGTGGATGAAAAAACCGCCCAGCTGCAGCGCTCCAACCAGATGCTGGATTTCCTCTACAACACTGCGCAGCGACTGTCGGAAGGGGTGGGAGGCAGTCACCAACCCTTCGGGGACATCTTGGCCGATCTGAAAGCGCTGACCGGGATCCCGTGTATTTCCCTGTGCCTGGCCAACGAGGCCAACACCGACAAATATGATTTGATTCTGCCTGCCGGGGAAGAACGCGATTGTCTGATCCGCGACTGTAAAAACTGTTTCATGCAGCCTGACAGTGATCATCAGACTCAGGGTGAGTCGTCATTTGCCATCGAGGATTCCAGCGACAATTTTGGCTTTCTGTATATCAACACTGGCCCCAATCTGGTGCTGGAGCCATGGCAACAGCGGCTTATCGAAGCCGTGGTGGAACATCTGGCGGCGGCCATGGCGCTGCACTACCGGGAAGGGCTGAGTCGTCGGGTGATGCTGTTCGAGGAGCGCTCCATTATCGCCAGGGAGTTGCATGACTCTCTGGCTCAGTCCCTGTCCTACATGAAGATGCAAGTGGCGCGGCTGGTGCGGCTGTTTGATCGGGAGGCCCCGGAAGAGCAACTGCGCGAAGGCTTAGAGGATCTGCAGCAGGGATTGAATGCCGCCTATCGGCATTTGCGGGAACTACTGACGACTTTCCGGCTGAAACTGGATGCCCCGAGCCTTTACCAGGCATTGAAAGCCACGGTGGATGAATTTGATCGCCAAAGTGAGCAGACTGAGGTGAAGCTGGAGTTCCACTTGGGACACTGTCCGTTGACCGCCAATGAGGATATCCATGTTTTGCAGATTATCCGCGAGGCCATCACCAATGCCTTCAAGCACGCCGGGGCCAATTGTATTGAATTGCGCTGTGAGCGAGGTGCCGATAACCGCGCAGTCTTCCGGGTGCTGGACGATGGTGTGGGGATTACCACTGACCCGGTCAAGGAGCATCACTACGGGCTTTCTACCATGCGGGAACGGGCGGAACTGTTACAGGGTACCCTGGATATACACCCCGGGGAGGAGGGGGGTACCGAAGTGGTTCTCAGTTTTATGCCAGATGCCTTTTCCTGAGTAAAATGATCAACTATTCACCTGCGCCAGATCAATTTATTTTAAGGAGTGGCGTTCTAAACTAACCCTATTGTGATAATGATGTACCTTTTGAAGAGGCGACCATGAACGAGTCTAAAAGCAAATTGATCCTGGTGGATGACCACCCGTTACTGCGCAAGGGCGTACGCCAGCTATTGGCGCTGGAGGACGATATGGAGGTGGTCGGTGAAGCCAGTAATGGTCGCGATGCGGTTGAATTGGTCAAGCGACAGGGACAGGACGTAGACCTCGTGCTGCTCGATCTGAGCATGAAAGGCATGGATGGCATCGAGACTCTCCGGGAAATGCGCGAGGCGGGCGTGTGCTGCCGTATTGTGGTATTTACGGTTTCCGATGAGAGCAAAGATATGCTGGCGGCGTTCAAGGCCGGAGCCGATGGCTATCTGCTGAAAGATATGGAACCAGCGGAGCTGGTGGAAAGAATCCGTGATGCCTGTATCGGCAAGATGGTGCTGTCACACGAGCTCACCGAGGTGCTGGCCAAGGCTTTTCGTGATAACGCCCGCCAGGAACAGGATTCAGGCTACGATGCGCTGACTCGTCGCGAAAAGGAAATCCTGCGCATGGTGTCTGCCGGGCTGAGCAACAAGCTGATTGGTCGCGAACTCGATATTGCTGAGGCGACGGTCAAGGTCCACGTTAAACACCTGCTGAAAAAACTCGGTTTGCGCTCACGGGTAGAGGCCGCTGTCTGGGCGGTGGAACACAAGAAAAATTAATGTGAATCATTTCTTCCGAGCGGAGTTTCTCCTATGGGCTCGTCTTATCTACCTCGCGCGGTCTGGCTGGCACGTGCCGAAACCCTGGTTTTCCCACTCTGTCGCCAGGTGCCTTTTCGAATACAGCAATGGTTGCTGGAAAATGTACTTCAGCAATTGCTGGCGGAGGCTTCTGCTGAAGGTGAGCTGGCATTCCTCGAAGGTCGAACCCTGGAAATCCGGGTGACCGATATGGGTGTCGGTTGGCACATTATTGGCTGCCATCCCCGTTTGTTGGTCTTGCCGCCGAACGACACAGCCGATGTCACTATTCTTGGTCGCGCCAGAGCGTTTGTGTTACTCGCCTCTGGTCGCGAAGACCCCGATACGCTGTTTTTCCGTCGCGAGCTTTGCCTGGAGGGTGATACTGAACTGGGCCTTGGAGTGAAAAACCTTCTGGACAGCATAGAACGCGATGTCTTGCCCCTGCCGTTAAGACGGTTGTTGTCGGGTGCGGGGGCCATGGCAAATGGTATTTAAACGATTCTCCGGGGGGAGTGCCTTTCAAAGGTCGAGAGATACAAATCCTCGACCTTTTCTCTGGCCCACGGGGTTTTACGCAGGAAGGTCAGCGATGACTTGATGGACGGGGCATTTTTAAAACACTTGATATCAATTCGCCGGGCCAGGCCATCCCAATCGTAGTGCTCCACCAGCGCCGTGACAATTTGCTGCAAGGTCACGCCATGTAGGGGATTATTCGGTTGCTGATTGCTCATCAGATTGATCCATCACTATTGTTGAAGTGTTTATACCACTACTACGATCAGTAAATGACTGCCCATTAATACGGTGATTGTAAATCATTAGGCTGTTCTGAATCGCAATGGCAATGAGGAAAAGCCGCTTGCGGGATAGACAGCATTGATTGCTGGTTTGCCCGCTACAGGCTCGATCCACTCGGTGTGTTCGAACAGTGCCTCCATGACTGCCAGCAACTCCATTCGAGCCAGCGGTGCACCGGGGCAGACATGGATGCCCGCACCATAAAGCAGATTTTCAGTCGGGTCGCGATCCAGCCGGAAGCTGTCCGGGCTATCGAAGACATCACTATCCCGGTTGGCGGAAATCCAGTTCAGTGAGATTCGCTCCCCGGCACCAATCTTTCGGCCGCCAATTTCCACCGGGCAGGTTGTGATGCGCCGGTTGGCCACCAGGGGGCCGTGGATCCGCAGAATCTCATCAATGGCCCCGGGCAACAGGGATGGTTGCTCGCGCAACCGTTTCTGTACCTCAAGGTGTTTCGCCAGATAGTGAACCAGTATGCCGATTGCTGCAGAAATGGTACCAATTTCTCCGACGGTCCAATTCCGTAAAATGCTCGTCATCTCTTCATGACTTAATGGGCGTCCCCAGACTTCTTCGTGCATCAGGTCTGCGGTGATGTCATCACCAGGTTTTGCGCCAGCCTGACGACGCGTTTCAAGCATGTCGACGACGAGAGTTTCAAGTTCGCGTGCAATATCCGCCATCGCTGTCCGGTCTCCAGCGCGGGTGGCTTCGGTATTCTTTCTGGCCCACTGGACTAGCGGATCGTGCAAGCCAGATGGCCAGCCGAGAAATGCACATTGAACCCGTACCGCAAAGGGCTGGGCGATATCGGCCATCAGTTCCACGTCACTTTGAGCCGGTACTTGGTCAAGCAGTTCTGTGATGATTTCCCGGCAGGAAGGTCCGAATGCCTCCATTCGGGCCGGAGCAAAGTAGGGCTCGATGATATGCCGATAGACTGTATGTTCCGGGGGATCCATACCATTCGGGATGGAGAGGTGCCGGGACACCACGCTGCTGAAAGTGTCGTGATCGTGAAGTACCCGGGTAAGGTCCCGATGCCGGAATAGTGACCACTGCACGACCTCGTTGTAAGCGACAGGGCATTGTTCACGCATGTTGTCGTAAGCGGCGCGTTGGTCGCGAAGAACCGCTTCGGATTGCGGATCCCAATCGGATCGGAGTTTGTCAGTCATGGTTACGCCTTTTCATGTCAGAGTATTTTGCGAACAGTTGGAATGCAGAATCCTGCAGGAGAGTGATATGTTCTGGTGCAGAGTCAACCGGCTCTGGTCGAGCGAAAAATACCATTACGTGAAGTCCATGCCCGGCTT
>CATLZI010000090.1 GCA_950063125.1 uncultured Porticoccus sp.
TGGCGACAGACGTGCTGGCTCTTAACCAGTCAGTGTTGAAAGATGCCGCCCGGCAGCTTTTGGCGCAGGAAACTCTTGATGATCAAATGTTGTCGGCAGTGAAACAAAAAATCCAGGTGTCGGATGCGGTACAGCAGGCTGCTTTTTCCAGCTATACACCCACGGAGTAACTTTAACCCCGGGAAGAGTGGACTGGGTGGTTCTCGTCTATATCTTCTTTTCTGGCGACTATTGAAGACAAACCAGGGAGAACAGCTGTGAAACGATTTGCTATCAATGGTGCCGGCCGAATCGGCCGGTTGGTGATCCGGGAATACCTGCAGCGCAAGCCTGAAAACCTGCAACTGGTTGCGCTCAATGACCTGACTGACAATGAGACGCTGGCCTATTTGCTGGAATTTGACTCGGTCCACGGTCGTATAGCCGCACCTGTTGAAATCAGTGGTGATCAGTTGCAAGTGTCCGATGTGTCTATAACGGTTTACCATCAGCCCGATCCCGAGCACTTGCCGTGGTCGGAATTGGCGGTGGACTGGGTGCTGGAGGCTACAGGAGTATTCAGAAAGCGCGAAGAGGCCACGAAGCACTTGGCTGCAGGGGCGGGAAGGGTGTTGATCAGCGCCCCTTCGGAATCGGCCGATTTAACCATAATCCATGGTGTTAACCAGGATCAATTCAATCCGGCGAAACACCAGATCGTTTCCAGCGGTTCCTGCACCACCAACTCCCTGGTGCCGCCACTGTCTGTACTACTTGAGGCGTATGGCATCGAGACGGCATCGGCGACCACCATTCATGCCTACACCTCCTCCCAGGGGTTGGTGGATGTCGCCTCCCGAAAGCGTATCCGGGGTCGCGCGGCAGCACTTAACCTGGTGCCCACATCCACTGGTGCGGACAAGGTCGTCGCGGCAGTCCTGCCCGACCTGGCTGGGAAATTTTCCGCATTGGCGGTCAGGGCGCCGATAGCCGATGGCGGTTTGACCGATATTACCGTGCGGCTGCATCTACCAGTGACCGTTGATGAAGTCAATCAGCGCTTGTCGGACGCCTGTGAAAATGCCCTTAAAGGTGTCATGGATTTTACCCTGCAGGAGTGGGTGAGCAGCGATGTTGTCGGCAACCCGCACTCTGCCATTGTCCACGGGTTATCCACGCGCGTTATTGGCGACCGGACGGTCAAGCTTCATGTGTGGTACGACAACGAATACGCCTATGCGTGCCGGCTATTGGATTTGCTGGAAACATTGTGAGGATGGAGCGGTATGAACAGAGAATCTTTTGCGGAAAGCGGGTATTTCGAGTCTCAGGAAAAGCAAGCGGGAAACACAAGCGTAGTTCATCTCAACCTTTTTCGACAGGCACTGAAATCTCTTCAGTTCGGTTCGTTATCGCTTACCTGGCCAAATGGGGAGACGACGCGCCATGAGGGAACCCAAAACGGTGTACATGCGGAAATGACATTATTGGAGTGGGATGTTATTGATAGCCTGATCACCCATGGTGATGTGGGATTGGGTGAAGACTACATGGCAGGCAAATGGTCTACGCCCGACTTACTTGCCCTCATGCGCCTTGCCGCAGTCAATCTCGTCGTTTTTGACCGAGCTTTCCACACCAGCGTGTGGCTGAAAGTATGGTATTGGTGTAAGCATCAGTTGTTTTCCAATACAGTGAAACGCAGCCGTGAAAATGTCCATGAGCACTACGATTTGGGCAACGACTTTTACCAGCTCTGGCTGGATAGGAGCATGAGCTACTCTTGCGCTCTGTTTGGCGGCAATAGCGCCATTTCGCTTTACGAGGCACAGAGAGCGAAATATGAACGGATTCTTCAGCGATTGGCGCCGGAACGGGGAAGCCGCATTTTGGAAATAGGTTCTGGCTGGGGCGGGTTTATGGAAATCGCAGCCACACACGGATGCCATGTCACCGGCGCGACCTTGTCAAATGAGCAAGCCGACTATGCCCGCCAACGACTCGCATCCGCCGGACTCGATGAAAATAGCGACGTTCGTTTACAGGATTATCGGGAGCTGTCGGGTCCGTTTGATTACCTGGTGTCAATCGGCATGTTTGAACACGTTGGCGAGTCGTATTGGCCCACTTACATGAGGGATGTGCACGATTACTTAAGGCCTAGCGGCAGGGCAATGATACAAACCATTACCATTGCCGAGGAGCGATTTGAGCGGTATCGGGCCGGCAGCGACTTTTTGAGGGAACATATTTTCCCCGGGGGTATGCTACCTTCCAGAGAGCGGTTTGAAGCCGTTGCCGTTGATAGCGGCCTGGTGGTGAATGATGTGTTCGAATTTGGGCAGGATTATGCCATTACGCTGGAAAAATGGTTGGCGAGCTTCGACGAACAGCTCCCGGCGATACGGGCGTTGGGATATGGCAAAAAGTTCGTACGCAAATGGCGATTTTACCTGGCCAGTTGTGCCGGTATGTTTCGTGCTGGGGGTATCAATGTGATGCAAGTGGAGTTGGCCCGAAAGTAGAAGCCGCAGTAATCGTCGACGATCATGCACAGATCTGATTGCCGGTTGGGTTGTGCTGCTCGTTATGTGTTCTTGGCGGTATCACCGCTTGTCTGCTGCTGGACAGGCTGCTGTCAAACAAACATTAACCTTGCCAATAACATTGAGAAAACAGGAGATTAAGAATGGAACCAACAGTTGCACACTCAGGTGCCTGGGCACTCGCGATCATCATGATCGTGGTGATTTCCTGGTTTTTATATCGCTATCTCGCACCCAAATCCTGGCATGAGTGGGCCAGCGTCGGGGTGGTTCAGGCGTTTATCATCGCCTTATACGCTGAAATGTACGGGTTTCCATTAACCATTTATTTGCTCTCCAGGTTCTTTGGTCTCGATCGGTACGATCTCAATGCCAGCCTCTGGTCTACGTTATTGGGATTGGGCGAGACGGGTATGATGATTTCGATGATTCTGGGTTATGCGCTGGTCTTCCTCGGCATCGGTATCTTTTTCCAGGGCTGGCGACAGGTGCACCGCGCACGCCAGCAAAATACGCTGGTGACCGATGGCCTGTACCGCTTTGTCAGACATCCCCAATACACAGGACTGTTTATCGCGTTGTTTGGCGAGGGCGTGGTGCATTGGCCCACCCTGTTTTCTGTAGGGCTCTTTCCCGTTATTGTATTCGCCTACTTCATGCTGGCGAGAAAGGAAGAGCGGAAAGTGCTGGCGGAATTTGGTGAAGCCTATCGGGTTTATCAGCAAAAGGTACCGATGTTTATTCCCCGTAGAGAGCAATGGAGGGAATTCGTCGGCAGCTCCAGCTTGAAATCCGATGATTGATATCACGCAGGTTCGGCAGTGAGCTTGGCCGACCGAAAAATCCGATGTGGCCACCATGATTGCGCTACATTGCCCAATCGCTTTACGGAAATCTTTCAGTTGTTTACGGAGGGTGATGATTTATATGCATGCATGCATGCATGCTGGTGGCGATAGCGGGCGCGAAAGAGAGTATTAGACTGGAAAGCTACATCTTTGGCGGTGACGCGGTTGGCAATCAGTTTTGCGAGGCGTTTGTTGAGCGGGCTCTGGCGGGTGTGAAGGTGAGGGTTCATATCGACGCGGCGGGTTGTATTCTTTTGGTTTTTGCGCAAGCTGCAAAATCGCCTGTGCGGCAATGCCCTGTAGTTGCGCTGGTTCCCCGCAAGATTGATGTGCGTATTGCGCGCAGGGCCGCCGTCATGTTTATGCCTTTTTATTTGTGTTTGGCGTGAAGATTTATGAGTACCTACCGCGAATGCTGCACGCAAAGACTGTTGTGATCGATGGTAATTGGTCGATGGTGGGTACAGCCAATATGGATTACCGAGCTTTTTTTAACTATGAGCTCAATCTGGCAACGGCTGACAGCGGGTTGGCCGCTGAACTCAAGGAACAGTTTATCCACGATTTGAAGCTGTCGGAGCTCATGCAGCCGCAGTAATGCGAGCAGCGCCATTGGTTATCGCGATGGCTGGAACGGATCGCAATGATTGTTAAACGATGGCTGTAAACATGTTGATTTCAATACGTACAATGTTTGCGTTAGCCTCGGCTATTTTGTTTGTGATTGCAAATGCCTGGGCTGACGCCACGCAAACTCCGGAAGGTACTGACGTAAAGCGCATTTTGGATACACGCTGCGTCGTCTGTCATGGCTGCTACGATGCCCCCTGTCAGCTCAAACTCGGGTCTTTTCAGGGGCTTATGCGCGGTGCGACGTCACAGCCCATCTACAATCCATCCAGGCTCTCAGAAGATGTAACTACCAGGCTTTTTATTGACGGTAGATCCATCACCGACTGGCGCGAGCTGGGCTTTCACGAGGTAATCACCGCCGCGTCATCTTCTCAGAAAAGCGCCAACAATAAGGCTAACAATGGGGATGATGTATTGTACAAACATGTCGTACAAAAGCCGCGCAAGTTTTTCTCCTCTGGCGACCGATTACCCAAAGACTTTCCGTTGGATATCAATCGCGAGCTGTCTTGCGCCGCAAAGATCGATATTGATGGTTTCTTTGAACAAAATCCGATGGCTGCGATGCCCTATGGCATGGCAGCCTTACCGCGTCAGGAACAAAGACAGCTGGAACGCTGGATAAAGCAAGGGTATCCGGATTTTGATCCGATCATTAACCTGCCATCAAATGTTACCGCGCAAATCGAACAATGGGAGGGTTTTTTCAATCAATCGTCACTCCGGGAAAAACTGGTTGCGCGCTATTTGTATGAACATTTGTTTTTAGGGCATTTGGCGATTACCGATCAGCAAAAGACCTATTACTTTCGGCTGATCAGATCCTCGACTCCGGCAGCTTTCACGCCCAATGAGATCGCGACCCGTCGCCCCAATGATGATCCGGGGGGTAACCCGTTTTACTACCGGCTGTTTCCGATCAGGGAAACGCTCCTGGATAAAACCCATATTGTCTATTCGCTCGATCGGCAGCGGTTGACTCGCTGGCGCAGTTTGTTTTTCTCCGGGAGTTGGCGCGTCACGGAGCCGGTGAGTTATACAACAAAAAATGCGAGCAATCCGTTTTCAACGTTCAGCGCCATTCCTGCCGATGCCAGATATCGGTTTATGCTGGACAACGTTCACTTTTTTATCGAGTCCTTTATCAAGGGCCCCGTTTGCCGCGGACAGGTCGCGTTGAACGTGATTAATGACTATTTCTTCGTGGCCTTCCTGGCGCCCGAGTATGATTTGTCGGTGGTCGATAAAACCTACCTGCAAGACGCGATACCCTTTCTGGATCTTCCTCCGACAATCGCTGGTCCCCTGGACTTTGCAAATTTGTGGCACGAGGGGCTGCATGCTCACAGGGACTACCTTCAATACCGCGACAACGCCTATCGAACCCATGCGCTCACCCGGCAGGGGCTGCCCATTGAGGCCATCTGGAAGGGTGAAAATCAATCGACGGCGCTTCTGACCGTCTTTAGGCATTTTGACAGCGCTTCCGTGTCCAAAGGGTTCATTGGCCAAAGCCCCAAAACAGCTTGGATCATTGACTACCCGACACTGGAACGTATTTACTATGATCTGGTGGTGAACTTCGATGTCTTCGGCAGCGTGTCCCACCAAATACTGACCAGGATGTATATGGACTATCTGCGTATGGAAAGCGAGGGTCTGTTCCTGTCCTTTCTGCCCGCTGCTGACAGAGAGCCCATCCTTAAACGCTGGTATCGAGGGGCGCTGGCACAGGCCAAGGTATTTTATGGCCATTCAAAGTTGCTGGTTGATACCCCGGCAGCGATTCGGTATGCCAGCCGCGATGTTGAAAACGAACTGATCGAGATGATTCGTGATCGACCCTCACCGGCGTCGTATAAAGCGCCGCCGGTTGGCGGTGCTGTACCCACGGTTCTAGAAAACCTGGCTCGCTTCTCCGCTAAGCAGTCACCCTGGCTAGGCTATCTGCCCGAGTTGAGTTATGTGGTGATTCATAACAAAGACGGCGAGATTGAACAGGTAGTATCTATGATTATCACTAAAGCCCACTCGAATGTGTCATTTATATTTGGCGAAGATGATCGTCGCATTCCTGAAGAAGATACGATGATCCTGGTGAATGGGATTCTTGGAAGTTATCCCAATTTTATTTTTTGGGTAGAACGAAACAAGCTGCGGAATTTTGCAGATGAAACGAAAAAAATCACAGATCAGGCAAGTATGGCGCAATGGGTTGGGGTTTATGGTATCAGGAGAACCGATCGTCGAATTTGGGTGGTCCTGGATAAGCTCCACCAGTATCGATGGCGTATGAGTGGGGACGAAAGTCTCCTGGATGTAAGTCGTTATGACAATCTTTGATGTCGGCGAGAGGTACACTACGAAGAAAGGACTCTAGCTTGTTCATTGACCTGACATTGGCGGGATTAAGGCGGAGGGGTTATTGTTTGGCTCCCCCCCGCCGCCAACTAAAGCGCGCTTCATGAACACAGATACCGGTTGCGTGAGAGGTCAGTGTAATCCTTCCTGTCGGCTATAGGGCAACGTGATGATTCTGATAATTTTATTTCCCTTTCTTCTGGTTCTAACCGTCACGGTGCATTATGGGTTTTTGACGCGATTGATGGCGATTCTCGATACCGAGTGGGAGCAGTCGATTAAATTGATTGCCATCATTTGCGGGTTGTTTGTTGCCCATGTGGTTGAAGTGGTGGTTTATGCATTTGTTTATTATTTTGCGCAGTTGATTCCTGGGGTTGGCGAATTACCGGGCATTAACTATGACAACTGGGTTGATATCCTGTATTTCTCATTTGTGGCTTATAGCTCGCTGGGCGCTGGTGATTTATCCTCATTGGGATGGATAAAAATTCTCTATGGGTTGGAGGCTATCAATGGGTTGGTGCTTATCACTTGGTCGGCCTCTTTTTCTCTACTGGCTATGAATAGGATGCATTTTTGCCAACCCTGTTCAGAGAGCAGTTCAACGGAATGAGGATTTGTTGGGCGTTTCATGGCACATTGAGTGGCGAAGCGCGATTTAACGGCTTCAATCTTTTTAAAACCGTCCGTGGAAATGGGGTAGAACTCGTTGTGCATGAAGGAAAAAACTGGACATCAGCCGATGAGTAGAAACACGCGAATTGTGATTGTTGGAGGAGGCGCAGGCGGCCTTGAATTGGCTACCAAGCTGGGACGGTCTTTGAAAAAGAAGTCGGGAACTTCCGTTTTATTAATCGATAAGCATGCTTTTCATGTATGGAAACCTTTATTTCATGAGGTAGCCTCTGGCTCTCTGGATGTCGATATGGACGGTGTTGACTATCGAGCCCATGCCACTAACCACGGCTTTGAATTTCAGTTGGGTACTCTGATAGGGCTGGATAGAGGTAACAGAAAAATTGAGGTTGATGCGATACAAGATAAATCGGGTGGGGTGTTGGTGCCACCCAGATGCGTAAATTATGACATTCTGGTTCTGGCGGTGGGATCCATCACTAACGATTTTTCTGTGTCTGGCGTGAGTGAGTATTGTTTTACTCTGGACGACACCGATCAGGCTAGTCGCTTCCAACAGGAGCTATTCAATGCTTTTCTGAAAATCAAAGCTTCTGACAGTGGGGCGCCGTTGCGTATAACCATTGTAGGTGGTGGCGCAACGGGCGTGGAACTGGCCGCGGAACTGTATAAAACTACCGATTCTTTACACGCTTACGGTTTCAGTAATGTCAGCCGAAACACGTTGGAGATCAATGTGATCGAAGCCTCAGATCGACTTCTCGGTGTGCTGCCGGTGCATATTTCTCGGAAAGCGACAAAGGTTTTGTCAGAATTGGGAGCAAAGATATTAACCCGGACGATAGTCAAGGCCGTCGATCAAGATGGTGTACAGATCAACAACGACGAACGCATCGAGGCCGA
>CATLZI010000091.1 GCA_950063125.1 uncultured Porticoccus sp.
CCGGCTGATCAGATGCTCCAGCTCCCGCACATTGCCCGGCCAATCATAATGCAGCAGGGCTTCCCGCGCGCTGCTGTCCAGACGTATGCCCCGCAGTCCCAGACGGCGCCGATTCAGCTCGAGAAAGTGCCCGGCCAATACCAGCACGTCGCGATGACGTTCGCGCAATGCGGGAACCTGGATGGGATACACACCCAAACGGTGATACAGGTCCGCACGAAAATGGCCGGTTGCCACCTCACGACTCAGATCGCGATTGGTGGCGGCGATAATTCTCACATCCACTTGATGCACGGCATCGCTGCCCGGACGCTGTATTTCACCACTTTGCAGCGCGCGCAAAAGCTTTGGCTGGACAGCCAGTGGTAACTCGCCCACCTCATCGAGAAACAATGTGCCGCCATGGGCCAGCTCAAACTTACCGGCACGGGCCTGCGACGCACCGGAGAAAGCCCCCTGGGTGTGGCCAAACAGCTCACTCTCCACGAGGTTCTCCGGCAGTGCAGCGCAATTCACATACACCAACGGAAAGTCCGCACGTGCCGAACTGAGGTGAAGACGACGGGCCACCAACTCTTTACCCACACCGGTTTCTCCGGTGATCAACACCGCCAGATCAGATCGCGCGACCACATCGATATCCTGGTAAAGCAGTTTCATCGCCTTGCTGTCGCCAATCAGCTGTGACTGCCCCTGATCTGCTACCACAGCCTGCGCCACAAGATGTTCCCGCTCGGCGCGAGCCTGAAGGCCACCTATCAGATTGATAATCCTGATGGTCGCCTCAGTGAGACGAATGAACGTGCGCAGTGCCAGCGTATCAATATCGTCGAATACACCGGGCTGCAAAGCATCCATGGTCAAAACCCCCCAGGGAATGTCATCGATGTAGAGAGACATGCCGAGACAGTCATGCACATGCAGGCTGTCACTGGGGCCATCAATAAGCCCGTCATAGGGATCGGATAATTCCGAATCCGCCAGGAACCGCACCGGCTCGCGACTCAATAAAATTTTTGCCAGCCTGGGCTGTTCATCCACCACGAAGGTACGCCCCAGGGCATCGTCGCTGAGCCCCTTCACTGCCATGGGTTGCAGACTGGAGCCCTGCAGCTTTAACAGAGCGGCAGCATCGCAGGGAAAAACCTGTTTTAGTGCTGTCAGCAAGCGGGCATAGCGCTGTTCCGGCGACATTTCACGGCACAGGTCCGCAAGAATCTCAAGCATGACCTCAGGCACGTTGCTTGCTGTCATAAATACACCATTATTGTCTTTTTAACATCAAAAAAACTGATGTCATTTTAACACCATGAGAATTATTTTCATAACATTCATGGTGTTAAATGTTGGCACAATAAATGCCCTATCTCTTGTACCTGAGCAGTTTTCTATACCTGAACAGCGCTCATACCAGAGAATGGAGTACGTTATGCTTTCGCAACAGTCCAGAGACATTATTGATGCCACCCTGCCCACCGTGGGCGCGCACGTGAATCAAATTACCGAGGTCTTTTACCCGTTGATGTTCGAACGTTACCCGGCGGTCAAGGACTATTTCAATCAGGCCCACCAGGCAACCGGAACGCAGCCACGGGCACTGGCCAACGCCGTGGTCGCCTATGCCAGCAACCTGGATCGCCTGAAAGTTCTCGGCGATGCCGTCGGACTTATTGTGCAAAAACACGTCTCGCTGAACATCCTGCCAGAGCACTACCCCATCGTCGGCGAATGTCTGCTGGCAGCCATCAAGGAGACACTGGGCGATGCGGCCACAGAAGATGTTCTCTCAGCCTGGGGTGAAGCCTATGGCCAACTGGCAGAGCTACTGATCAACGCCGAAGAGCAGGTCTATCAGGCCAACCAGGAAAAACCCGGTGGCTGGCGTGGTGAACGCGGATTCGTGCTGAAGAAGAAGGTTCGTGAAAGCGACGTGATCACATCATTTTACTTTGAGTCGGCCGACGGCAAACCCATTGCCGACTTCAAGCCCGGCCAGTACATCACGCTGATACTCGACATTGACGGACAGACTGTCCGTCGCAACTACTCGCTATCGAACAGCCCCGGCAAGCCGTATTACCGGATCAGTGTAAAACGCGAACCGGGTGGGCTGGTCTCCAACTACCTGCACGATCAGCTCAGTGTCAATGATCACATCAAACTGACCGCACCCTGTGGCGACTTTGTCCTCAACGACGCCCAGCGCCCACTGGTATTACTGAGTGGCGGCGTCGGTATCACACCCACCGTCAGCATGCTGCAGCCCGCATTGGACAGTGGCCGCCAGGTGCATTTTCTGCATGGCGCACTGAACAGCGAATGCCACGCATTTCGGGATCTGATTGAGGAGATGAGCCACACCTACGAAAATCTGCACAGCTATTACTGTTATAGCGACCCCCTGCCCCAGGACAAAGATCAGCACAGCGGTTTTTTTGATCGCGCGCGCCTGGCGGAACTGATACCCGCTGATCGTGAAATCGACGTGTACTTCCTCGGACCAAAACCGTTTATGCAGGCCTGTTATCGCGCACTCAATGAACTGAAAATTCCTCTCGAGCGGATACGCTATGAGTTTTTTGGGCCACTGGAAGAGCTATAGATAACGCAACTCAGGTGATATCAAGAAGCGGTTTCTGCCACGGGTGGCAGAAACCGCTCTCTTTAGCTGACCCTAATAAACTGAATGGAATAAACTGGGGTTAGACACAAATTGTTTTCAAAGTGCTCTAAGTTGAAGAAACAGAAACTGTTGAAACATTTAAGCCTGAAAAGTTGCGCTCGTACTCGCTTTATCAGGCACGGTTTTTAGTCATCGTCGATAAACGCCGTGCGATGGAATTCCGCCGCTTCCATCACTTCTTTCACACCACACTCCAGAATTTCTGGTGCATCACCACCCGCCAGCACCTCCAGCACTGCGTGAACGCCGCGAGAGAGCGATGTCAGGTTGTAGCCGCCCTCCAGCACAAACACGAGCCGGCCATCACAGTGCCGGTCGGCGATATCCTGAACGATGCGCGTGAGGACCTTGAAGCCGTTATAGGTCAGGTTCATGGCCATATCGTTATGGTGCGGATCAAAGCCGGCCGAGACCAGAACAAGATCGGGTTTAAACCGCTCGGCGGCAGGAAGCAAGATTTCACGAAACGCTTTCTCGGCAGCGATATCACCGGTGGTTTCTGGAAGCGGCACATTGATCGTGTACCCTTCGCCGAGCCCGGCACCCACTTCGTCAAGATGGCCGGAGCCGGGATAAAACGGTGCGGCGCAATGGGTATCGAAAAACAGCACATCGGGATCCGCCCAGAATATATCCTGGGTGCCATTGCCGTGGTGTGCATCCCAGTCAATGATCAGAATGCGCTCGCAACCGAGCTTGGCCTGGGCATGGGCCGCCGCCACCGCAACATTATTCAACAGACAGAAACCCCTGGCTCGTACTGGCTCGGCGTGGTGGCCCGGAGGTCGCACCAGAGCGAAGGCACTTTGTGATTCCTTGTTGATCACGCTTTCCACTGCGGCTATGGCGTTGCCGGCCGCTGCGGTGGCGGCCTCGATGCTGCCGGGTGAAACAGCGGTGGTATCTCTGTCCAGCCAGGCGCTTTCACCTGCCAGCGAAAAAATATGGTCCAGGTAGGAAGTCGTATGCACGCGACTTAACTGTTCGTAGGTGGCAGTGGGACCTGACGTGAGGTGGATGCCCGGAATTGGGTTTTCATCAAGATATGCCCTGATGGCAGTCAGCCGCCCGGGGTGTTCGGGATAGCTCCACTTGAAATCCAGTCCCCGCAAGATAGTCCTGACATGTTTCTCTACCCGACTGGGAATAAAGGGCAGATCGACCTGTGGGTCATGACCCAACATTACCTCGTCAAAAAAGACATTTACCTTGCGATCACCTATCACTCAACTCCCCTTTGACTATTCGAAACCGCCTGTTTACCGCTGACGAATTCATCGCCGTTTTGCCAGGGCTTCATGCACATCTGTCGCGAAGGCTGCAGCACGGATCCCTGTAGGCTTAAACCCGAGCTTCTTCCAGGTGGCTGCCGCCTCTTTGTTTGAGGCGGCGTATTCGAGAATCAGCTCAGTAATGGCATGACTTTCCGCGAATGCCAGCAACTCTTCCAGTATGGCACTAAAAATACCAAGCTTGCGAAAATCTGGTTCTACCCAAACATCATCAATAATCCCGGACTTGAATTCAATGTCTCCAGACTGCTCCCAAATACCCTGATTACGCCACACATATAAATAACCCATCCCCACTAACCTGCCATCGTCCGTTTCTGCCACAACGAGACGCTTATTTGGATCTGAGAGGGATGAGCGCAGAGTCACCATAAGTCGACTTCGCTCCGCCTTCTTAAGGGTATGAGGCGGTTCTCCTGCAACATGCAGCGCCAGTTTTGCAAGGAAGTCGACAAGCACAGGCACGTCAGCCTGCATCGCCTTGCGGATCGTGAACTTATCGGAATTATTCATGGTTACAACCATGCTTTCATGCCTCCCGTAGAAGTATAGAAAAACCCACGTAAGCTCAGCCACTCACCAAAACAATGCCAATCGCGACAGCGTAAACAGTCAGAATCAGCGTACTTTCAAATCCGATTCGGCCGAAACCGTATGTCTCCCGTCGCACCAGCCCCAATAGCAGGATGGCAGTCATCAGGATACTGACCAAGCCCCACGTCATCTGAACCGGTGCCATATCGTGGTAAATGGAGCCGTGGGGATAACCCAGGTCGGCTGCGGCAACGACGAGCATGTTAAAACAGTTGGTACCAAAGATATTGCTTACCGCCAGGGTCAGCGCCCCGTAACGTATCGCCGCGATGGTGGTCACCAACTCCGGAGTGGACGTCGCCAGAGCGGTCAACAGACCACCAACCACCGTGTCGGACAACCCGGTCTGATCGGAGATGCTCTTGGCCGCTTCCATCAATACCCAGCCAGCGGTGCCCGTCACCACGGCCAGGGCAATAAAGCAAAGCCACGCCGCCGCAAGGCGGCCGTTATGTCGCCGTTCAGGCTTATCCGGCACGGTCTGGCGCGTTAGACGTGGAAACCACATGGGTCTTTCCTGCGTCCGGAGAACCAGGTGCAGACCGAACAGGTAAGCAACGACGATCACCGGCGTCACCGGGTGCACTCCCCAGTGGACTATCGACGGCGCAGCGATGGCGAGTAGCGGGAGAGTCAGCAACATAATCAGCAACCCGGCCAGCATCAGGTTAACGGAAGAAGCGGCTGCATGCTCCAGGTTGGCTCTGCGATAGACGATGTCCGCGATACCCAGAAACGCCAGGTTCACCGCCATGCTACCCATGACGTTGCTCATGGCCAGGTCGGGGCGGGCATCCATCGCGGCGCTTAACGTTGCCGCAAAGTCCGGCAGCGAAGTCACACCCGCCAACAACAGGACTCCAAACAGTGCCTCGCCCATACCTGTGCGATCAGCCAGCTCATCCGCCAACCTTGCCAGCTGACTGCCCGCACTGATGATAGCCAGGGCAGCGACGCCAAAAACAATCAAGCTGGGAATCAAGGATGAAAACATTCACGGCCCCTAACGACTGTGGCTGTCTGACACAGTCTCTATCCGGCAGTACCGAGGAGATTCCAGACTACACCACTCACGGACCCTGGCACTACAATAATGAACGATCCCCTTTATTGCTCCCTGTGTTCGCTTGTCATCCTGCCTGCCCGAGGTAACATGCATTCATTCGACGAAAAAGGACTCGCCCATGAAACCCGAAACCATTGCCCTGCACCACGGCTACGAGGCTGACAACCAGCACGCGGTTGCCGTACCCATTCATCAAACAACTTCTTTCTCTTTCGACAATGCCCAACACGGTGCGGATCTGTTTGACCTGAAAGTCGCCGGCAACATCTACTCACGCATGATGAACCCGACCTGCGCCGTCCTCGAACAGAGGGTCGCAGCGCTCGAGGGTGGCATCGGAGCTCTGGCGGTCGCCTCCGGCATGGCGGCTATTACCTACGCGATTCAGACAATCGCCGAAGCGGGCGACAACCTTGTCTCGATCAGCGAATTGTACGGCGGCACCTACAATCTGCTCGCCCACACCCTGCCCCGCCAGGGCATTGAAACCCGTTTTGCCGACAAAGACGATTTTGCCGGTATTGAAGCCCTGATTGATGACCGCACCAAGCTGCTTTACTGTGAATCGATTGGCAATCCGTCGGGCAGCGTTGTGGATATCAAACGTTTGGCTGACATCGCTCACGCTGCGGGCATTCCACTGGTCGTCGATAACACTGTAGCCACCCCCTTCCTGTGGCGGCCGATTGAACAGGGTGCCGACATCGTCGTGCACTCAGCCACCAAATACATGGGTGGGCACGGCACAACGATGGGTGGCGTAATCGTAGATTCTGGCACATTCCCCTGGGCTGACCACCCTAAGCGCTTTGCGCTTCTGAACGAGCCGGATGTGTCATACCACGGTGTCAGCTACACCCGCGACGTGGGGGAAGCCGCCTTCATTACCCGGGCTAGGGTTGTACCCCTTCGAAATATGGGTGCGGTTCTGTCGGCTCAGGCCGCCTGGAACCTGCTGCAGGGGCTGGAAACTCTGGCACTGCGGATCGAGCGCGTGTGCGAAAACACCCAGAAAATAGCCGAATACCTGCAGCAGCACCCTCGAGTCAGCTGGGTCAATTATGCGGGTTTGCCTAACCACAAAGACCATGCGCTGGCACAAAAGTACATGAACGGCAGAGCCTCGGGAATCCTCAGCTTTGGCATTGAGGGTGGCCGCGAAGCCGGGGCCCGGTTCTACGATGCCCTGGCGCTGATATTGCGATTGGTTAACATCGGTGATGCAAAAAGCTGCGCCGCCATACCCGCATCGACCACCCACCGCCAGTTAAATGACGACGAGTTGAAAGCAGCCGGTGTGAGCGCCGACATGGTTCGCCTGTCAATTGGTATCGAACACGTTGACGATCTGATGGCAGACATCGACCAGGCACTCGAAAAGTCCGCAGGTTAGATTAATATTGACAACCTTTGAACAAGCACACACCAGGCAGGTTGGTGAAACCGGATGCTGCTACAACTTTCCTGTAGAGACTACATAGGCCAGCCGCGGTCACTGCGGTCAAAGGCCCTGGGCACCCCGCCGCAACCAGTTATGAACGAATGCCAGCTTGTAACGGGCGTGGTCTGACAACACGAACGGATAAAGATCCGATAGACCCATGGAACGATTGACGTGATTGACACCCACGGTAAGCGCTGCCGCGATCTGGATCAGCCGCTCGGCATCGGGTTCCGAATACGGATCCCAGCCAGCGTGAGGTATCTGCGGTGATGACAGACCGGTGGCCACGAAGCTATCGGCAATATCCGTCAGGTGCAGCAGGTGTGCCACCGTTTCTGCCCAATCTTCATGGGGGTGCGTGGAGGCGTAACTGGTCAGGTAGTGCTGTCTCCAGTTTGGTGGCGGGCCATTCTCGTAGTGGTATTGAAGCGCTCCGACATAGTCCACCCGCTCATCACCGAACATATCCCGGAATGCATCGAGAAAATCCTCACGAAGACTCAGCCGCCACCAGAGCATGTGGGCAATCTCGTGGCGCATGTGGCCTATCATGGTGCGATAAGGCTCCTCCAGGGCTTCACGACGGGTGGCGACCAACACAGGGTCCACCTCTGCCACACTGATGGTCACCACGCCCTCAACATGCCCCATCAGAACAGGGGTTGGGCCTTCAGCGAGCATGTGAAATACAGGTGGCGCCCCCGGATCCTCGGGACGAAACCAATGCCAGCGCCCCAGATTATCCAGCGCCCACCGCTTGGCCGCCTCGGTCTGCGCCCAGTTGGGGATGGCATTAGGGATCGA
>CATLZI010000092.1 GCA_950063125.1 uncultured Porticoccus sp.
GGCCGCTTCGCTTCCGGTATTTTTTCCCGAAATGGTTTTGTCTCTGCAGGGGGCTCGACAGCCGGCTCGGTTGTCTTCTGAGGCTGTTTTTTTTCAGGGGTGCGGGTGACCACTGGCTCTGGAGCAGGGGATGGTCTGTGCTGCGTGGTGGCAACGGGCTCGACAGCTTTTTGCCCGGACGGTTCGCGGCGGAATGAGAGCGATACCGCCACTGGCGCGGTGTGAAACGAGGATGCCGATTCAGCAGACGGTGCTTCCGTTGGTGGGACAGTGATTGCCCAGCTGTGGGCAGCCACAGCCATCACCAGGCCCCCGCTCCGCCAAAGTAGTGTTGGCCAGTATTTTTTCAGTGCTTTGCCCATAGCCGAGATGATTCAAATGTCAGTGGTGCCCATGGTATACAGTCAACATCTTTTTGTAAATGATAATGATTCGTATTTACATTTGAGATTGGTGTGTGTAAATTGCTGTTCCCATAGTCAAGTAAGTAGTCGGGTAGGTAGATTTGGCTTCTTGCCAAAAGCGTCGCTTTCCTGGGTGCAATTAGTGATGGGGAATAGGGAATAGTGATGGGGAATCCGTTATGAACGATCGGCAAAAACAGAAAAATCCTTTTGCAGTTGGCTGGTATCAACCGGGCCTGCTGCCAACGCTGCTCCTGTCGTTGACATCGGCGGCCACTTTTGCCGCTGCTGTCAACGACAGTTCTGGTCAGCCTCCAGAATCCTCGGCCTATGAAGTCGCACCGGTGCTGGTCAGTGCAACGCGGGTAGAGCAGGACATTGATGACGTATCCCGCGCCATTGCGGTGGTAGAAGAGGACGAGATAAGAACCATGCAACCCCAGTCGGTGGCGGAAATATTGCGCTATCAGCCAAATATTACGGTGTCTGGTGGCCCCAGGCCCGGTAATCAGTCTGTCAATATCCGGGGGCTGACCGGCCAGAAAGTTCTGCAAACGATAGATGGTGTACGTCAGACATTTGAATCCGGTCATCGCCCCACCTACTTTTTGGATCCTGAGCTAATCCGTGAAGTCGAAGTTCTCAAAGGGCCCACCAGCAGCCTGTGGGGTTCAGGTGCACTTGGCGGGGTGGTTTCACAAAATACAATCTCTGCCAGAGATCTGTTGAAGCCTGGCGCCAGTCTGGGTGGCCTGGTCAAATCGGGCTACAACAGTAACAACCATCAGCAGACCACCACCACGGCGCTGGCCGGGCGCGTGGGTAATGTGGACCTGTTGGCCAGTGGTTATTACCGGGATGCCAATGATATTGAGCTCGGTAATGGCGACGCCCTGGCGGGCTCATCCACCCGGGATCAGGGGGGATTGCTGAAGGCAGAATGGCAAATCGACGACCAGCAATCCCTGGCGATTAATTACCGCCGTGCCGAGGTGGAGGGCAGTGTGCCTTCCAATGGCTCCGCTAATCTGGGTAGCAGCAACTTCCTGATAGACCGGGATCAGCGCGCGACCACCTGGTCGATGGAATACCACCTGGATACCGATTCACCCCTGGTGAACAGTCGGCTGCTGGCCTATAGAAACAAGGTGGAAATGGATGAATCCAGGGTCAGTGATGGACGCTCCGACTCTACTGAACTGGTGGTGCGGGGCATTAATCTGAACAATCTTTCCATGATAGGTGATATCGCACTGCTCTACGGGATTGATGGTTATCGAGAAGAATTCGATGCCCGTCGGGGCGGCATAGACCGCCCTGCACCTCCGGATGCGGAAACCGATGTCTGGGGTGCATTTGTACAGGCCACCGTACCGCTCTCGGAAGCCTGGAAACTGGAGCTTGGCGTCCGTTATGACCGTTTTGAAACCGAGGCAAAGAACCTCAATGCTGACAGCAGTGACAGCGATGTCTCTCCATCGATTGCTGTCATCTGGCAGTCATCGGACTGGTTGAAACTGACCCTCCGCCACGATCGGGCATTTCGGGCCCCCGGGGCGGAAGCCCTTTACAGTACGGGAACCCATTTCTGTATGTTCCCGGGATTTTGCAACAGCTTCCTGCCCAATCCGGATTTGAAGCCCGAGCAAGCGGCCAACACAGAACTGCTGGCCAATATGCAATTCGAGAACCTGTTTGCCGATGACAGCCTGCGTATCAATGCCGCGGTTTTCCGCAACAAAGTGGATGACTTTATCGAACAGATCGTCACAGACCCCACCTTCTTCCCGGTGATGGATCCCGGTTATACCACTTGGGTGAATGTGGATGAGGCGGAGATAAAAGGCTATGAGCTGAGTGCGGATTATCGGCTTGACCAGTGGCAGTTGAAACTGGCCTATGGCCAAACACGGGGTGAGGACGATAAAACCGGTGACGATCTCACCAATATTCCTGCCGATACTTTCTCGGCTGACCTGAATTATCGTTTCGGTGCCAGGCCATGGTTGGCCGGTGTGCGCTTTACCCATGCTGCCAGGCAGGACCGTACCGACTACCCGGAGAATACGGCTGGTCAGGAGTACAGCGATTACAACATCACGGACCTGTATGCCAGCTGGCAGCCGGAAAGCCTGAACGGCGTCAAGCTTGACCTCACGGTCAACAACGTTACGGACAAGCACTATCGGCGGGCCTGGGAAGAACTCTATGAGTCAGGACGAGAAATTATCCTGACGGCAACTTACCGTTTCTAGTGGCGACAGGGTATGGGTAACCAACAATGACAGCGTGGGACGACAATCAGGGGATGCCCGGGGATCAGGCAGAAGCACTGCTTCGGCTATTGGCCGAGTGGGGCGATACAACTACCGTCATCGTGCACGGCGGTTGTGTGTTCGAATTCAAGGGGGTTTTTCCCGCCGGTAGCCTGGGGGAGGGTTACTACAATCTCGCCGGTGGCAGTTCGGGACTGCACGGGCACATCAATCTCGGCAGGATCCGGCAAGTGGCTTTCCAGGCGCGTCCCCACCGGGGCAGGGAAAGCTATGCTTTTGTGTTTCTGGACAAGGAGAACGAACCCATTTTCAAGGTCTTTCTGGGCAGGGATAACGACGGCGCGTTATTTCCCGGCCAGGTGGCCGAATTTCATCGTATTAAAGAGCACCGCTCGGTGCAGTGACGAATCTCAGGAGAGCAGAATGAAAGAGTCTATTGTGCAGAAACGTATTAATGAAGAAGTGGTCAACTTTATCAGTAGCCGCAAAAGTCTGATGTTATCAACCCTTACAATGGAGGGAACACCCTATGCCTCCTATGCCCCTTTTGCGATTGGCGAGGAATGTCTGTATGTGCTGATCAGTGAAATTGCTCTGCATGCCGTTAACCTTCAGCATTTTCCGGAAGCCTCTGTCCTGATCATTGAGGATGAGGACAGTGCCGGCGAGCTGTTCGCCCGGATCAGGGTAAATTACAGCGTGCAGGCAAAACACATTGAGCCGGATGGCAAGCATTGGGCGGAGGGCATAGCACGATTGGCTGACAGACATGGCGAGCGCATTAATCACCTCAGCCAGTTGGCAGATTTCAAGCTATTTCGACTTGTTCCCCAGGGTGGACGTTATGTGAAAGGCTTTGGTCGGGCATTTTCCCTGGCGGGAAAAACCCTCGCTGGTGAAACGGTGGATCACCTCAGGGATGGTCACCAGAAAAGGGACGTGGCCTGAAATATCCATTAACCGGAGAGGGGAGAATCGCTATGGAACCACAATTCCTGTGTGTACATCACAGACAGTTGCTGTCGGCCAGCCCCTGTATGGCAAGGCGTTACTGGGAGCGGTGTATGCAGGAAGGGCAGGTGCTCATGACACGCAGCCACTATCGGGCAGCGCTGCCCCACTTCGGCAGTGGTTTTGAAATTGCCATGATTCTGTTGGCCAATGACTGCCAGCCGGTACAGGTTCAGGGCGGGGGGTATGCCGATGTGGAAAGGCTTGTTGATGCAGGCCATGGCACGGCTGTCTGTTACAGGCAGCTGGGGCAATTTCACCTCGAGAAGAATTATCTGTTGACGACGTACTATGCGGTACTTGAGGCCGGTGAATTTGTCCGTAGGGATCAGTCTGTCATTTATCGGGAAGCCATTTCCAGGGCGCTGGAAAAAATCAGCGAAGCCTCCCTGGCCAGCTATGGTCTTCCCGATAGCGACACCGCTCAGCGCCACATGCTGAGCCGTGCGATGCATTAGGATCTGTTCACAATTTTCATCATTGCCCCCAACAGGGTTGTCCACCATCGAGTCAGTTATTTTCGGCATAACCGCAATAGGGATCGGGGTTACCATCTGCCCTTGAGCTTGCCTATACTGTGGCACTGTTATGTCGACTACATACCGATGTAACTGAACACGATAATAACGAGAGGTGGTATCCATGAAAAAAATCAAAGCTGTGGTCTATGGTGTCGGGACAATGAATTCGATCATTACCCGTATGTTGCTCGACAAGGGGGTCGAAATTATCGGGGCCATTTCCCGCAGCCCGGCAAAAGTCGGCAAGGATCTGGGAGAGCTCACCGGACTCGGACGCCAGCTGGGAGTCGCCGTGAGCAATGATGCCGCGGAGGTGTTGAGTCGCGGGGCCGATATCGCGGTTATCGCCGTCAACAGCTATATGTCCGATGCACAGGAGCAGCTCCGCCTGTGTGCCGAGCACGGCGTGAATGCGGTGACATTGTCTGAAGAGGCACTGTACCCGTGGGAAACCTCGCCCGAAATTACTGCAGAGCTGGACGGGATCGCCAAACGCACCGGTGTGACTTTGACAGGCTCCGGTCATCAGGACAGCTACTGGCTCAATATGGTAAGTATGCTGATGGGTACCACCCACCGTATAGACACAGTACTGGGCCAGGCCAGCTGGAATGTCGACGATTACGGCCCCGAACTGGCTCGCGAGCAACAGGTTGGCACCACCCCGGAGCAGTTCAATACGTGGCTGGAGTCTGCTTCGCGCCCACCCACCTTTGGTCGCAACGTGTTGGATGCACTGGTGGCGGATACCGGGCTGACGCCCGTGTCGATTACCACCACGTCACGGCCGGTACTGGCGACGGAACCTCTGCCGGTCGCTTCGCTGGGAATCACAGTTCCCGTTGGTCATGTTCTGGGTTTTACCGATATCGATGAAATTAAAACCAGTGAAGGACCGAGCTTTGTGTTCGAAATGACCGGTTGTGTGTATCGGCCTGATCAGGCTGATATGAACCACTGGAAAATCGTGGGGGAGCCCGACGTTGAGCTCTCTAATGGGGCTGTTCCCACTGCCATGACCACCTGTACCCAGCTGGTCAATAGAATTCCCGATGTGATTAACGCCCAGCCCGGCTTTATCACTGCCGAGAAATTACCCCGGCTGCGCTATCGGGCATTCAGTCTGGAAACCTACTTATCCTGACAGAGCTGCCCTGAGGTCGGAAGGTGTGTGGACAACCGAGGACGATACCCGGTGGTTGGATTATCCCAATCCTCTACCGGGTATCGGTCTAAAATGTCGTTTGGATCGTAGGAGTACTGATTGGCCGCTTTCCCACCGCGGTTGTTATGAACCCTGCGACACGAGAATGACTATGTTTGGACTGTTCAGAAAAAATCCGTTGGAAAAACTGGAGAAGGGCTACCAGGACAAACTTCAGCAAGCCATGGAGGCGCAACGATCAGGCAATATTCAAAGGTACGCGGAATTGAGCGAAGAAGCGGACGGTATCTATCAGAAAATCAAAGCGCTGGAAAATACTGACGGCCGGGAGTAATTCGCCGGGCAGTTCAGGAAGCCCGCTCCACATGAATTGCTAAAGGCCAGCCTGCCAAGAGATCGGTTGCCAGGCCACATCGTCATTGGCTGAGCGTATACAGCAGCGCCCCCTCTTTCACCGATCAACCGGCCTTGATCATACGGTTGCGGCCTGAGGCTTTGGCTTCATAAAGTGCATCGTCTGCGGATTTCAGCAGCCTTTCCAGCTGGTCTCCCGGCTGAGCCAGACAGCTGCCAACACTGACGGTTATTTTTCGTCCCTCCGGTAGCCCTGTCTGCTCGATGCTCAACCGCAGGCGCTCTCCGATCTGTTGTAGCGTCGTTTCATCACAGGGCGAAAGCAACACTAGAAATTCGTCTCCGCCCCAGCGGGCTGCATGATCATAGGGCCTGATACCCGCTTTCAGAAGGCCGGCAACATTGACCAGCGCGCGGTCGCCGACTGCGTGTCCGAAGGAATCATTGATAGTCTTGAAATGATCAAGGTCAAGCCAGATGATGCCAAAAGTATTTTGCTGGCGGTGTGAACGGTCTATCTCCTGGGTCAGTTGGAGGTTCATGCCACGCCGGTTGAGCAGGCCGGTCAGTGGATCGAGTTTGGTCAGTTCGTTGAGTGCCTGTGTACGGTCCTTGACCCGGGTTTCCAGTTCTTCAGTGTGATTGCGAATTGCCTCGGCCATGTCGGAAAAATGGTTGATCAGTCGACCGATTTCTCCCGACCCACTTGGCAGGTCGGCAGGTCGAAGATCGCCACTTTTCACCTTGAGCATGGCATTATCCAATGCCGCCACCGGTGTCAGGACCAACTTTCGCAACGCCAGGTGCACCAGCAATATGGCGATCAACAGGATGAGGGTGAACAGCAGCATCATTGCTGCAAAACTACTGACAGGAATCACTTCCTCCAGATCCAGTAGTGTGAGCTCAAACCAGTCCAGCGAGGGCAGGTAGACAACACCTGCCAGATAGCGCTTGCCGTCAATGACCACGAACTGGCTTTTTACCTCGCTGGTATTGCCGCCGACCTCGCGCAGGGTTGTCATTGTATTCCACAGGGCCTGTTGGTCGCGCGGTTGGTCAAAGAGCAATTCAATGGTGTTCTTCTGGCCTTCCGGTTTTACCAGGCTGGCGTAATCAATGATGCCGGGGTCGCGGTGTAATTGAATGGCACCTGTGTGATCTACAAACACGGTTGTGATACCGGGTTGCTCGATATCGACAATTTCCTCCAGGAAGGCTTCTAAGGGCAGGCCGGTGCCGACAATACCCAGCGTGTTATCGCCGTCTTTCATTTGCACGTCAATCCACAGCTGGGTAATACCCAACTGTGTATCGGGATTGACATTGATATGAAAGGACTTGTTCAGTTTAAGTAGCTGGTAAAACCAGGCGTCATCGGGCTTGTCACTGTCCAGCGTGTAGCGAAGCTGTTTGCCGGAAAACTCGTCCTCGGCGTTGTTGTAGTAATAGGAGCCGGATTGCTTGAGTGCCACAAAATAATTTTCCGCACTAAAGTTCCGGCGATAGCTCTCCATCTCACGGATGGCTTCGGCGGCGAGTGCGGGATCATGCTCATTCTTTGCCCAGTTCTGGATGACGCGGGAATCGGCCATCTGCCGGGCCAGCGCAATTTCCCGCTCAATCGGTTTCAGTAGGCGGGTGCTGTCGTAGCGCACCTGAATATCGGCGGCGCGCAGTCCCCATTCCTCGATAATATTTTTTGCAACCTGCTGGAACAGCAGCCATGCGCACAGGGAGGAAATAACGATGAGGGCTGCCGTCAGAAGTTGGAAACGTGTTTTGATGCTCAAAGAAAACCCCTGATTAAGCCATACGCTAAATTATCATTGGATTACCCGGTGTAGGCAACTGGTCAGTGACTCAAACGCATTTGATTCGACGCTGATTGCCTGCCTGGTACTCAATTTTTTTATTCGAGGACAAATTTCCTGGAACATGTTCCATGTCGGTAGCCGCCGTGTTCCAATTTGCGCATCTTGATTACTGGCTTGGATAGAACGGTGGTTATGGTGCAAATTGCCGGATTATATTGAAATGAACAAAACTGCTATTAGAGAGTTGCTCGTTCCCATCCTGCAGGACGCCGGAATTTTTTATCTTCGGGATACTGTTGCCGAAAGCGATTTTGTC
>CATLZI010000093.1 GCA_950063125.1 uncultured Porticoccus sp.
ATCAGCCTCGGCCCGGGTCAGCTTCGCGGAGAAATCCGAATAAAATTGATCGAGCACCTGCTTCCATTCCAACTTGCCCTGGGCAATTTCGTCCAGATAGGCTTCCATCGTGGCCGTAAAACCATAGTCCATCAGGTCTGTAAAATTTTCGTTCAAACGGTCCGTAACGACATCACCAATTTTCTCGGCATAGAAACGACGATTGTCGACCCGCACATACCCGCGATCCTGAATCGTGGAAATGATAGATGCGTAAGTCGATGGGCGACCAATGCCACGCTTTTCCAGCTCTTTGACCAGGGATGCCTCTGAATAGCGGGCCGGGGGCTTGGTAAAATGCTGCATCGGGATCAACTTTTTCAGCAGCAGCCGGGCACCAACGGACATTTCAGGCAACTCGATGTCATCACCTTTTTTTGACATCGCAGGCAGCACTTTCAGGTAGCCATCAAACAGCGTCACCCGCCCTTTTGCGCGAAGTTCAAAGTCCTCTGCCCTCACTGTCACCGTGGTGCTGGTAAATTGTGCCGGCACCATTTGGCAGGCGACAAATTGCTGCCAGATTAACCGATACAGTTTTTTGGCATCCTCCTCCATCGCATCCAGGTCGCCTGGCTTAATATCAATATTGGAAGGCCTTATCGCTTCATGCGCCTCCTGGGCACCGGCTTTACTGCCATAAATCGTGGGCTTTTCAGGCAGGTAGTCAGCGCCGTAGCGCGTTTTGATAAAGTCACGGCAGATGCTCACCGCATCAGCACTGAGGTTGGTGGAGTCTGTTCGCATGTAGGTGATATAACCACCTTCGTAAAGGCGCTGGGCAAGCATCATGGTTTTTTTCACCCCATAACCAAGCCGCGTGCTGGAGGCCTGTTGCAGGGTTGAGGTGATAAACGGTGCCGACGGTTTACTGGAAGTGGGCTTGTCCTCACGGGCAATCACTTCGTAGGAAGCATTTTTCAGCGCGGCCAGCACGGCATCTGTCTGGCCCTGACTGACAGGCCTGAACTGATCGGCACCCTGTTTCTTCACCTCAAAGCGGACCAAGTCTTCCTCAGAGGTCTCCAGATCGGCGTGCACTGTCCAGTACTCTTCCGGTTCAAAAGCACGAATTTCACGTTCGCGCTCAACGATCAGTTTAACGGCTACCGACTGCACACGACCTGCAGAAAGCCCTCTGGCCACCTTACTCCAGAGCAATGGCGACACCATAAAGCCAACGACCCTGTCGAGAAAGCGGCGGGCCTGTTGGGCGCTTACCCGGTTGGTATCGAGCTTGCCCGGTTTTTCGAAAGCCGCCTTGATCGCTTTTTTGGTGATTTCATTAAAGACAACACGCTGATAAAGATCGGGATCACCACCGATGGCTTCCATGAGGTGCCAGGCAATCGCTTCCCCCTCCCTGTCAAGGTCCGTGGCGAGATAGATATGATCCGCATCCTTGGCCAGCTTTTTCAACTCAGCGACAACTTTTTCCTTGCCGGGCAAAATCTCATAGCGCGCTTTCCAGCCATGCTCGGGGTCTATTCCCATGCGATTGACCAGCTGCTCCCTGGCTCTTCTGGCGCGCTGTTTTGCTTTTTCATCGTCCGACAGCTTGCGGGTGGCCGCAGCAGTCCTGGCCCGTTCTTTTGGGTCTGCAGTTTTACCACCACCCGTAGGCAGATCCCGAATATGCCCGATACTCGACTTCACAATAAAGTCGTTGCCGAGATATTTGTTGATCGTTTTCGCCTTGGCCGGCGACTCGACGATAACCAGTGATTTACCCATGAAGCAGCCGTTTATCCTGTAGATTGATAGCCCAAAGTGCTACCAGATGGCACCACAAAAGCCTGAAAGGGAGCGAATATACATGTCCCGCCGGTGGTTTGGTCAAGGTAATTTTTCACTCGGCAGCCAATCTATCGAGTAACTCTTCGGGCCGGATCGCACTTCTGAGGTGCTTCAACTGGGTATCTATCCGGTCAATATCCGCCAGCTCACCACGCTCCTGCCAGACAATGGCTACACCCTCACGGTTGACCTCAACAGCGATTACGTCAGTTGGCAGTGCCGACAGTACTGTCCCAATAACCGGTATTAAACGGTCATTGGCCTCATGGCCCAACCATTGCCAGCCCTCCCAGGGAGAGTGGTCGCCACGGCGGGTGCCCCGAACCAACAGCCACTTTTCCATCCGGGAAAATGGCGATGGACTGGAGTCTGGCACCCAAAGCAGGGTATAACCTGCGTATTCAAGACGACCTTCTCCCTCTCTGGCATCGGGGGCATGCACGAGTCGCACCCGAAGTCCACGGGACGAAGCCAGACGTCGCATCTCCGTGATCATTTTCTGACGAGGGCTCTGGCGAAACCAGAGTAGCGGTGAAATGATAAGCGCCAGTATCAGTAGAATTAACAAATAGGTCATTATCTGCTACAACCTTATATACTTGAGAAAGCGTTGATAAACCAGTTACGGGAGATACTTCATGTCCGCCTATAAACACATTTTGATCGGTCTGGACCTATCTCCAGAATCACAGCAAGTGGTCGAAAGAGTCAAGTCCCTGTTTCACAACAGTGACTGCCAATTGAGCCTTGTTCATGTACAGGAGCCATTGTCATTTGCCTACGGCGGTGACATCCCTATGGACCTTACCGAGGTCCAATACCAACTGGAGGAGCAGGCGAAACAGCGTTTGACTGCCATCGGCAAAGATCTAGGAGTTCCCATTGAGAGCCAACATGTGATCATCGGCCAACCCGCCCAGGAAATGCACCGGTTTGCCAATGACAACAATGTGGATCTGATTATAGTCGGTAGCCACGGCCGTCATGGTATCAGCCTGATACTTGGCTCAACGGCGACCGGTGTACTGCATGGCTCCCAATGCGATGTGCTGGCGGTCCGGGTATAAGCCGGGCATCCGGGCTTTTATTGATCCGGGTATCTAATTTCGCAAGACCTGTCTAACATGTTTGTGGTTCAACTCATTTGCCTTTCAAGGAATACAAACCAAACCTTTATGAAAAAATGTCATGGCAGCGTCGTCGGCACCCTTTTACTGGCAGTATGCGTGCTATTACCGGGTACCCCTTTTGCCAGAAACCCGACCCTCGACGAACAGCGCGCGCTCTACCGCGAAGCCAAAATTGCAGTGGCAAGAGGCAGCGAAGCCAATGTTCACAGACTTGTCAATGCCCTCGGAGATTACCCCCTAAAACCGCACATCGAATTTTTATGGTTAAGCGAACGGTTGAGGCATGCGAAAACCAATGAGGTTTCGACCTTCCTCAATAATTACGAAGACAGTTCCCTGGCCAACCGACTGCGCTATCGCTGGCTCGACACCTTGCGCAGCCAGGGGCGAGAACAGGATTTTCTCGCCTATTACCGACCAGCCAGTGCCAGCACGGAGCAGCAGTGTTATTTTCACCACATAAACCTGAGCAGAGGGAACAAGGAACCTTTTCTGGCAGAAGCCATTAACCTCTGGAGCGTTGGGAAATCCCAGCCCAATGGTTGTGATCCGCTTTTTGATTACCTGATTGCCAACCAGCACATCACTGATGAAATTGCCTGGAATCGCTACTCGGCCGCTGTTCTGAATCATCAGTACCGGCTGGCACGCTACCTCCAGCGTTTTTTCACGTCGGATCGCTACCAGCTGCTGGCCAATAATTTCCTGAAGGTAGACCTTGAGCACGAACTCATAGGCAACTACTCATTGTTCAGTGATTTTAACGACGCACTGAGCGGCGATGAAGTCCATGCCATCATTGTCCATGGGTTGACTCACATGGCAAGAACCGATGCAACCACTGCCCTCAAACACTGGAGTTATTACCAACAGATCCACCCCTTTACCAGCGAGCAGAGAAAATTGGTCGTGACAGACCTGGTCAAGGGTCTTTATAACCAGGAACACCCTGATGTTGCAGACAACTATCTGGTTGATTATCTCGACATTGTTGATCCGACCCTGCTGGAATGGCGTACCCGGGAATTTATCAGTCAGGCGGATTGGCAAAGTGTTCTCACCTGGATAGAACGCATGCCGCTCCAACTCCGGGAGACCGACCGCTGGCTCTACTGGCGGGCCCGGGCGGCAGACCTCAACCACACTGCCAAACAACCACCGGAGCAAAACAGCGCCTATCAGGTACTGTCCCGCAGTCGCAGTTTCTACGGTTTTCTTGCCAGCGAATGGACCACCAATGGCTATTCAATGGCCTTTAAGAAAACCCGTGTCTCTCAAACCGAGATCGCTGAACTGAAAAACAAACCGGGGATTCTTAGAACCCGGGAATTTGTCTTCCATGAAGATTATCTGGCCGCCCGTCGGGACTGGTACCACACCACACGCAACTTCACCGAACAGCAGTGGATTACCGCAGCCCATATTGCCACCAGCTGGCAGTGGCACAACGGGGCCATCACCAGCATGATCAGCGCTGGTTTCTGGGATGACATCAACCTGAGGTTCCCTCTGGCGTTCAAGGAAGCGTTTTACAGTCACGCAGAAAAAACCGGGGTCCCGGTGCATTTGCTGTTTGCTGTGGCACGTCAGGAAAGTGCTCTCGCACAGGACGTACAATCCCACGCCGGGGCAAGGGGGCTGATGCAACTGATGCCGGCAACGGCCAGGGAAACGGCTCGCAAACACGGTATCAGCTACCGTGGCAGCCATCAGCTGTTTGAGCCGGAAATCAATATTACGCTGGGCAGTCGCTATTATCGGGAAATGTTGCAGCGCTTTGACAACAATCGGATTCTCGCCACAGCTGCATACAACGCTGGCCCCCACCGGGTCAGCACCTGGTTGAAAAAAAGCCAGGGATCACTGCCCTTTGATGCGTGGATTGAAACAATTCCCTTCCTGGAAACACGCAATTATGTGCAAAACGTCCTGGCGTTTTCCATGATCTATGCCCACCACCTGGAAAGTGAAGCTCGCATCCTCTCGGAAAAAGAAAAACGGCGTCGACTATGAATGACGCACCAAACAGCACACCACTGGTCGATATCGGGGTAAACCTGAGCAATCCCTGCTTTCTGGATGACTGGCAGAGTGTGCTGCAACGAGCGCTGGATGCCCATGTTACCCAGCTGATTCTGACCGGCACAAATCTGGCGGAAAGTGAGGAGGTCCTCAGCCTTTGCCAACAATCCGGCGACGACTTCCCCGACATGCTTTACAGCACCTGCGGCATCCATCCCCATGAGGCAAAGCAGTACTCCGCCGAGACAGGCGCTCAACTCCGCTCGCTGGCAGAGGCACCCCAGGTCGTGGCTATTGGTGAAACCGGGCTCGACTTCAATCGCAACTATTCCCCACCCAGTGACCAGGAAAGGGCCTTCGAGGCACAACTGGAACTGGCCATCGAATTACAGCTGCCGGTTTTCATGCACGAGCGGGATGCCCACCAGCGCCAATTTGAGATCCTCAAGAACTACCGCGATGAGCTGCCGGACGGCGTGATCCACTGCTTTACCGGCGATCGGCAGGCGCTGTTCAACTATCTCGATCTGGACCTGCATATCGGCATCACGGGGTGGATCTGTGATGAACGGCGCGGCGAGCAACTTCAAGCACTGGTGAGCAGCATCCCACTCAACCGGCTGATGCTGGAAACTGATGCTCCTTTTCTACTGCCCAGAACCCTGCGGCCGCGACCCAAAAAACGTCGCAATGAGCCCGCTTTTCTGCCCTGGGTACTGGAGGAAGTTGCCAGATGCCGACAGCAATCAGCGGCCGTTATCGCCGAACAAACCACTGTGACGGCCAAACGTTTTTTCAGATTAAGCTAGGACCTGCTCACCCCTCTTCAATACCGATCGACTCATTTACCCGCAACTCTGGACGGCCAGATCGATTAAGCTAAACTGGTACAGAAACTGTAGCTTTGAATGGAGCGCGCCCATGGCTTGCAAGACAATATTTCGGAGTGTATTTTTTTGTGCTGTTATCACGATGCCCGCGCTGATAAATGCGGGCGGTGACCCTGTATCAGCACTCGAACAGCAAGCGGAAAGCATCGTCAAACAGTTTGCCGGCTCATTGCAACCACGTCTGCTGGAGGCAATCCAGACCGGTGGGCCGGTGGAAGCCATCAGCGTCTGCGCCACGGCGGCACCGGAAATAGCCAATCGACTTAGTCGGGAAACCGGCTGGTCCGTCAAGCGGGTCAGCCTCAAGGCCCGCAACAAATCCGCTGAACCCGACCACTGGGAACGGAATACCCTTTTGCACTTTGAATCTCGCCTCGCCGCAGGAGAGATGCCTGCACAACTGACCCGGGCCAAACAGGTCGATGGGCGGTTCCGCTACATGAAGGCTCAGATTGTTCAGCCACTATGCCTCAACTGCCATGGCAGCGCGCTCGATCCAGACGTTGCACAAGCACTGCAAAACCATTACCCGGACGACGCCGCGACCGGCTATCAACTGGGCGAAATCCGTGGCGCATTCAGCTTGTCCGCTCCGCAGTAACCGAACCAATCCGACGAATTCATTCTTCCTATGCACCAGGAACACTTACATCGCTGGCAACACCAGCACGACTTTTCCACGGCAAACGCCCATGGCGAGCGCCGCACCAAATATGTATTGATACTGACTGCCGTCACGATGGTAGCGGAAATCACTGCCGGTACGGTATTTGGCTCAATGGCCCTGCTAGCAGACGGCTGGCACATGGGCACCCATGTGGCCGCCTTTATGATTACGATTTTTGCGTACCGTTATGCCCGAAAACATGCCGACAATCCGGCCTTCAGTTTCGGTACCGGCAAAGTCGGTGTGCTGGGGGGCTTTGCCAGTGCAGTGGCGCTGGCAGTTGTCGCCTTGATGATGCTGGTCGAGTCGCTACAGCGACTGGCATCTCCACAGCTGATTCAACTCGATGCCGCTATCGCAGTGGCCGTGCTGGGACTGGTGGTCAATATCATTAGCGCCCTGCTGTTAAAAGATCACCATTCACACCAGCACCAGGACGGTGACGATACGCATCAGCAGACTGCCGAAGGTCATCGCGACCAAAACCTTTATGCCGCCTATATGCATGTACTGGCGGATGCTCTCACCTCGTTATTGGCCATTTTCGCGTTATTGTCGGCCAAGTATTTCGGCTGGTATGCACTGGACCCCGTGATGGGAATTGTCGGTGCAGCGATTATCACCTACTGGGCAATCGGTCTGATCCGGCAATCCAGCCCGATTTTATTGGACGGCGGCATGAGCGATTACTATCAGGAGCGAATTACCCGGGCCATTGAAGAGGATGCCGACAATCAAATAACGGACCTGCATATCTGGAAGATCAGTGAGCACGACTACGCGGCGATTATCTCCCTTGTCACGCACCACCCCAGACCCACGGATTATTACAGATCACTACTGGCCGACTTTAACTGGCTGTCACACCTGACCATCGAGGTGCACCGCTGTGAGGACAATCGTCTTACCGAACCCGGCATTAAATGATTGGCCAGCACTCCCATCAAGGAAAAAGTTTTATGAGAATCAATAAATTATCAATTATTCTGCTCGGGGGACTGCTGGCGATGCCCCTCGTCAGTTACAGCGACACCTCAGAGTCGGGCGGTCCGGCTGCCGGGCTACTAGCCAATGCGCTTTTTAACGAAACCGAAAAACGGGTATTCGGCGATTACCTGCGCCGCGATTATTCTGGCGACGAGGACAAGGGCAGTGGCAAGCAGAAGAGTCTGCCCCCCGGTTTGCGCAAAAAGCTGGAACGCGGTGGTGAACTGCCATCGGGTTGGCAGAAAAAAGTTGCGCGTGGCGAAGTCATTGATCGCGAACTTTATTTGATGAGTCGGGACCTGCCAGAGGATCTACTGGGACGGCTACCCA
>CATLZI010000094.1 GCA_950063125.1 uncultured Porticoccus sp.
GTCGTAACAGTAACTACTGGCAATATTAACAGCCGTGGCGAGCTCGGTGGGGTCACTGCCACCAAGCTGCAAAGCCACAGGGTGTTCCGCTGAGTGAAACTGTAAATGTCTTGGCCTGTTGCCGTAAATTAACGCCCCGGTGGTGACCATTTCTGTATAGAGGACACTTTGCCTGCTCAGCAGCCGGTGAAAATAACGACAGTATTGATCAGTCAAGTCCATCATGGGTGCGATAGAGAAACGACGGTTTACCGGGCTGATTAAAGGGCTGCTACTGGTTGGCATGGGTACAACTGATTTGTCTGTAAAGTAAGTGTGTGGGCTGGAATTATATCGGCAAATACCACCAAAATAACCCCGCTGGGTGTTCAGTCACCGGCATGTTAGCATTGCCCAGCCACTGATACTGACCATTCACGAAGAATAATATTTATGACTACGCCTGAGCAAAAAGCAGCATATCATCAGGATACGGCAGAGATTAACACCCATGAGCTTATGGATTGCCTGTTGTTGTTGGCTGGACTGGAAGGTCGCCCGACCTCACTTTCTGCTCTGTCATCCGGCTTACCGCTGGTAGATGGAAAACTGACGCCGGAGTTGTTTAACCGGGCGGCAAACCGGGCGGGCCTGGCCTCCATTCTGCTTGCTCGGCAACTGGATAATATTCCGCAGGAAGTTTTACCCTGTGTGCTGCTACTTAACAATGGTCAGGCAGTGGTTTTGTCCAGCCTGGATGCTGAGTTGCAATTGGCCGTATTAACCGATCCTCAAAACAATACTTCCGAGCAAGTGGATTATGAAACACTAAAAGGACTCCACAGTGGCCATGTCTTTTATGTCAGGCCGATGCAGCAATTTGATTCCCGCACGCCAAAAATTTATCAGAAAACCGGAGATCATTGGTTCTGGGGAGTCATGCGCAGTTCCTGGAAGATTTATCGCGATGTCCTGCTGGCGTCCTTCCTGATTAATTTCTTTGTTTTGGCTCAACCGCTGTTTGTCATGAATGTCTACGACCGGGTGGTGCCTAACAATGCAGTAGAAACTCTCTGGGCACTGGCTGTCGGTGTGCTCATAGTCTACACATTTGATCTGGTCTTAAAACTGCTGCGTGCCTATCTGGTAGAGCTGGCCGCAAAACGTTCAGATGTGGTGCTCTCTGCACAACTGCTCGAAAAGGTGCTTAATCTGAAGATGTCTGCCAGGCCCAATTCCACCGGTGCTTTTGCGTCCCGCCTACACGATTTCGATATGCTGCGAAATTTTGTCACCTCTTCCACCATACTGACATTGATCGATCTGCCTTTTGTGATTCTTTTCATGGTGTTTATCTGGTACCTGGGTGGCTGGTTGGTTTTTGTTCCCTTAACGGTGTTTCCGATAGCGCTGTATCTTGGCTTTCGTGCCCAAAAAAAGCTTCGTCCCACTATTGAAAAAGTCATGCGGGGTAGCGCCAAGAAAAATGCCACATTAATCGAAAGTCTGGTAGGTATCGAAACCATCAAGACACTGGGTGCCGAAAGTCAAATTCAGCGAGGCTGGGAACAGGCGGTGGGTTATGTCTCCCAATGGAGTCTGCAATCGCGTTTGACATCCAACAGTGCACTTCAGGCTGTTCAGTTTTTGCAGCAGGTAGCCATGGTTGCCATCGTGGTTTGGGGTGTTTATTTGATTGCCGATCAGAACCTCACACTCGGTGGTCTGATTGCCTGTGTGATTTTGAATGGACGTGCACTGGCGCCGCTTAGTCAGATTGCTAATTTGCTGGTCAGTTATGACCATGCGGAGGCGACGCTGAAGTCCCTGAATGAGGTAATGGCCCTGCCGGTTGAGCGTGAACCGGAAAAACGTTACCTGACGCGCCCTGTTTTTCACGGGGATATCCGTATCAAGCAAGTGACGTTTAGTTACCCGGAGCAGCCCAGGCCGGCACTCGAAAATGTCAATATCACTATCAACTCCGGTGAGAAAGTGGCGATTATCGGTCGAATTGGTTCTGGTAAATCGACCCTTGCCAAGCTTCTGATACGTTTGTATGAGCCCACCAGCGGGTCCGTGCTGATGGATGGTTTCGATATCAATCAGCTCGATCCGGCAGATTTGCGTCATAACGTGGCCTATGTGGCACAGGATGCAAAACTGTATTTTGGCACGCTGCGGGACAATATAACGTTTGGCCTGAATGGAATTACAGATCAGCAGGTGGTCGATGCTGCAGAGCAGGCCGGCATACTGGAGTTGGTCAATAGCCATCCATTGGGTTTTGAAATGCCGGTGGGTGAGCGGGGAGAAACACTTTCCGGAGGTCAACGCAGCGCCATTGCGATGGCTCGGGTTTTTCTTCGCAAACCCCGTGTGCTGGTGATGGATGAACCGACATCGGCCATGGATCAAGGGACAGAAGAGCGCCTGACCCAGCAGATCAAAACCCGCTTTTCGGACAGTACGTTACTGATCATTACCCATAAGATGAGTATGTTGAGTCTGGTTGACCGCCTGATTGTGGTGGATCGGGGTGTGATCATTAGCGACGGTCCAAAGTCGGAAGTGCTGGCGGCCCTCAAGGAAGGCAAAATCAGAGGGAAAGGCTGATGCCCAAGCAACAACTGGAAAAATTGCGCCGTCAACTGGACAAGACCTCTGCTGTCGACCTGAAGTACATGTCGTACTCCTCAGAGGCGGTACTGAAGCAGTCACCGTTTGTTTCTCAGGTGTTGTTATGGGTGATCGCAGCGTTTCTGGTCATTATGATGATCTGGGCCAGCTTGGCCAGAATTGATGAATTTGCCCGAGGGGAGGGCAAAATTGTCCCTTCCAGCAATATCCAGATAGTGCAGAATCTGGAGGGTGGCATACTGGAAGTACTGTTTGTCACTGAGGGCGAGGTTGTCGACCGTGGCCAACCGCTTTTACAGATTGATGATACCATTTTTGCATCGACTTACCGGGAGCGCTCGCTGCAAGTCGAACAGTTGACGGTCAAAGCCGCCCGGTTGCGAGCTGAAGCCAATAGTACCGAGTTTGATGAAGAGCTGGAGAAATTGGGTGGAGTTCACAATGAAATATTGGTTGCCAGTGAACGGGCATTATACGAATCCCGCAAGCAGGCTCACCTCTCGCAGTTAGATAGCCTCAATCAGAAGGTTTCTCAAAAGAAACAGGAGCTGTCCTCGATGCGGGTTAGTCGAAAAAGCCTGTCTGACAGTTACCGCCTGCTTCGTCAGGAGCTCGAGTTTACCCGCCCTCTGGTTTCCCAGGGTGCCGTTTCCCAGGTGGAATTGCTTCGATTGGAGCGTCAGGCAAACGATCTTAAAGGTGAGCTGGACAGGGCGGCAATATCAATTCCCCAGCTTGAATCTGCTTACCAGGAGGCAATTAAAAATGTTGAAAGCTATTCGCAAACCTTTGCCAGTGAGTCCCGCGGAGAACTGAATGAGGTTATGGCTGAACTTGGTCGTATCGGCCAAAGTAATCAGGCGTTGGAGGATCGAGTGACCAGGACACTGGTTCGTTCGCCCATGAAAGGCATCGTCAAGCAGATTAAGGTCAAAACGATCGGCGGCGTCATTCAGCCCGGACAGGATCTGGTTGAGATTGTGCCGTTTGATGATTCACTATTGGTGGACGCCCGTGTATCGCCTTCCGATATCGCCTTTATCCATCCAGGACAGCAGGCAACGGTCAAGTTCACGGCTTACGATTTTTCGATTCATGGTGGCTTGCCGGCCAAGGTGATTAGAATCAGCCCGGACACGATTGTGGACGAGGAGGGCGTCAGCTACTACCAGGTAAGGCTGCGAACGGACAGCAGCCATTTGGGCAACGAAGACGATCCATTGCCAATTATTCCGGGGATGATCGTTCAGGTTGATATCCTGACCGGTCAGAAAACCATTCTGGACTATCTGCTAAAACCCATCCTGAAAACCAAAGAGTTAGCATTCAGGGAACGCTAGTTGCCGTAATTTAAATAGGTCTCTACTTGAGTGGTCATTTTACCGATCCAAGCGGTAACTGGTTCATTCAAATTCTGTGTTATAAATCTAACTATATATAATCACTATGATTTTATATTCTCAAGGCAATACAAGAAGGACAGGAAGTAATAATGTTTTTTAATCGATATCTGACATTTTTTTCTATTGCAGGGGCTCTTTGCCTTTCGATGCAATTGAATGCGCAAACAATAAATATGCGGGATGCTATTGCCGAAACATTGCAATCCAATCCGGAGGTGCAGGCGGAACTTCGTGAAGTTGATGCACGGGAAAGGCAAATAAGGGAAGCACTGGGTGGTTATTATCCTTCTGTTGATCTACTGGCCGGGTTTGGTTTCCAGGAGCGAGATCCCACATCACGACAGTTTTCTGATCCTGATCGCACACGTAATGAACTGGAGAGGCATGAGGCTCAGTTAAACGTCAAACAACTAGTGTTTGACGGATTTAGTACTCCAAATGAACACAAAAATCAGATTGCCAGGCACGAAAGTGCTGAGCATCGTGCCTATTCCGTGGGTGAGAATATTGCTCTGGAGGTGGTCAGGTCCTATTTGGAGGTGATCAAGCAGCAAGACATTCTTGCGTTGGCCAAGCAAACATTGGCTACACATGAAAATATTTATGACAAGATGAAAAAACGTGCCGATTCTGGCGTGGGCAGTACCGCTGATTTCGATCAGATATCCGGTCGTTTGGCCCTGGCAAAAACGAACGTGATTAATCAGACAGCAAATTTACTGGATGCTAAAACAAATTTTCAACGGGTAGTTGGACGTTATCCCCAGGAAGGTGAGTTGGCTGCGCCCGGCACCTACAGTAAATATTTGCCTGCTACAGTTGAGGAAGCCATTGCCAAGGCTATCGAGGCGCATCCGTTGCTGAAATCCGCTGCATCGGATGTAAAAGCTGTGAACTTTCAGTACGAACAGACAAAAAGTACCTTTTACCCACAGTTTCATGTGGAGCTGGAGCGTGACCTGAATAAGAATATCGATGGCGTGGACGAGCAGGTTGATGATCTGACGGTCATGTTGCGTATGCGCTATAACCTTTATCGAGGTCGTTCCGATGAAGCAAAGAAACAGCAATTTGCCCACCTGGTGGAAAAGGCAAAAGAAGTAGGTAACAACACCTATCGTCAAGTAGAACAGGAAACACGCTTGGCGTGGGTTGCCTATGAGGCCGTTCGCGATCAAATCCCGGTGCTTGAGGATTATGTTCGGGATTCTGAATCAACAAAAGCAGCGTATATTCAGCAGTTCGATCTTGGTCGCCGCACGCTCCTTGATCTTTTGAATACTGAAAATGAAATGATCACTGCTAAACAGTCTCTGGTCACTGCCAGGCAGGATCTTCTCTACAATGAATACAGGATATTTCGCGCCATTGGAGAACTACTCTACACCGTTGGCGTAGAACTCTAATAGCAGGTTACATGTCTGAGCAGGCTGTGACCAAGTTGAAGCCGGATTGAGCCGGGAGGGTTAAAATTATGAACGAGCAAACTTCACAAGCAAGCACCGTCGAGTCCGGTCAAGGTCAGCAAATTCTCGGATTTGTTGCATCGACTGAAGGAGCCACAGTGGTGGTTGTTTCTCCAGACGGCTCCCTCCGCGAGCTCAAAATGGGTGATCCCATTCATGAAGGCGACGTTATTCAGGTAACTGATGGTAGCCATGTCGCGATCAGTTTTGCCGACGGCTCTGTTCGCCAGTTAAATAGTGGCGATTCTTTTGTTGTCGGCCTGGACAGTCATCAACAGCTGGCGGCTATCGAGTCTGCAGAAGAGGAAAACCCCGAATTCCAGGACTTGCTGGCCACACTCGTCGCCGGTGAGGATATAGCAGAAGATCAGGATGCAACAGCCGCAGGTGCTGAGAATGGTGCTTCTGGAACGGGTGATGAAATTGGTCAGGGCCTGCAATTTTCCTTGCTCGGCGGAGAAGTGACACCAACTGCGGGTATTGATCCCGACTATGTGCCACCACCGTTGCCTGATCCAACTGCTAATGCAGATACCAGTGAGAATGAGAATAGTAACGGAGAGACCAATAACAATGTAGCGGTGGTCACGAATGATGCGCGTTCGGTAACGGAAGATCAGGACCTGAACCCGGTGGACAGTGTGCCGGATACGGTGCTGAGTGTAACCGGCGCGATCAGTGTGTCGGATGTTGATCAGGGCGAAGGAGCCTTTGATCCGGCGACGCTGTCGTTTGGTGGTCGGACGAACTCGAACGCGCTGGACACAGACACGACTGAGCTGGGGACACTGACGTTGCTGGATGACCAGGGCAACTACAGTTTTGCGGTGGACAATGCGGCGGTGCAGTATCTGGCGGCGGGGGACGCGGTGGTTCAGACCTGGACAGTGGACTCTGTGGACGGCAGTGGCACGAGCACCATCACGATTACGATTAATGGTACAAATGACGGACCCGTGGCCAACCCCGATACCAATTTTGTAAATGAAAGTATTGATGGGGCAGATGCCCCAATAATTTTCGGGAATGTCATATCAGGTGGTGATAATGGAATAGATTCGGCCGATTCTTTTGCTGGTGCCGAGCAATATGCCGATGTCGCTGACACAGATGTTGATCTTGGCGATACCCTGAGAATAGTCAGTATAAATAATCAATCAGTCAGTTTGGGAACAACGGCCTCTAATGGAACGCAGCTTGCCGGTTTATATGGTGTTTTGACTATTGGAGCTGATGGTTCATATGCCTACGACCTGGATGATAGTAACCCTCTGTTAGCCAGCCTGAATACCGGAGAAGAGTTGAATGAGGTGTTCAACTATACGGTTTCTGATTCAAGTGGCGCAGAGAGTTCATCTACATTGACGATCACTGTGAATGGTCAAAGCCAGGATCAGCCTCCGCCTCCGCCTCCATTAGAACTTGGTGTTACAAAAAATTTATACGTTGGCCTAGATGAACTGGTTATCAAAAACCTTCAAGTCGGTTTTGTGGACGCTGCTTTTGTCAATGGAACGGCAAACACTTCAGAATATAATACGGATTCCGATCCATATATTGACCAATTGGGCTGGGGCAGACCTGTCAGTAGCACTGGCCAGTCTGGCTACACACTGGTTGACAATACTCTCTTCAGTTCAGAAACCGGGTCAACAGTAAACGTTGGCTCAACCTTCAAACTCGCGGACTTCCAGCATTTAAATTTTCCCATAGCGGTCAACTCGTCACAGCTCCAGGAAGTCTATCTGGTTCTTAATATGGATGTAGTGATCAATGGGGTACATCTGGAAAAACCGATTGATTTAAAACTGCTGATGAGTCACGACGAAACCCCTAATGATGGCGCTGATCCCCGGGATATTATTTCACTCCCTCCGCAGATGATTACTGTCAACCTCGAAGGCTTCAATTATGATTTTCATGTGCTGGGATTTCGGGATGTTGATGGTAATTTGGTTGAGGCAATTTACACAAATGAAAATGCAGTAAATGACTTTGAGATTGTCGGCAGCTTCACTTCGTCATCTGAAAACCCTCAGGTACTGGATAGTGTTTCCGGAACCGTCGGGGTGGGGAATGATGATGTCGTCACTTGGGCTGATACGTCCAGTGAATACGGCACTCTGACCGTCAGCGAAGATGGCAGTTATGAATATATACTGAATGGTGATATCAAGAACGTGCTAGGCGTTGGTGAGAATCTGGTGGATAGCTTCGAATATACGGTTACCAATCAGAATGGTAGCACTACCAGTACACTGGAAATAAATATTTCCGGCTATCAGAATATTTACGGCTCTTCTGGAGACGATTCCCTGGCGGGTACATCAGCGAATGAATAT
>CATLZI010000095.1 GCA_950063125.1 uncultured Porticoccus sp.
CCGTTTCCACCCCCAGAATGCCACCGCCTTCGGCCAACTGATCCCCTGAGGCTGCCATAACTTCGATGACTTCAACCGCATCGGCACCGCCGATGTCTGGCACCAGCACATCTTCTTCAGCAGCCGGACCTTTAGCTGCGGAAGGCTCAGCCTGTTTGTCAGGCTTGTCTACAGCTTCAGAGTCCTTTTCTACACCGTCAGGGCTCTCATCTTTTTCTTCTGGCTGTGCAGCATCATCCTGTTTGTCGGAAGCAGCGGACTCTTCCGCTGCATCCGCTGTTTTCTCAATTTCGAGGATGGGGGACCCTTCACTGACCTTGTCTCCCTCCTTCACCAACAGCTTTTTGACCTGACCCGCTTGAGGGCTCGGGACATCCATGGTGGCTTTATCGGACTCCAATACGATGAGGGATTGCTCCAGTGCCACGGTATCACCCACCGCAACACATAGCTCAATGACGTCGACCGTATCAGCGCCACCGAGATCAGGTACCAGGATTGTTTCAGAAGTCACAGTTTATTCTCGTTTTCAACAGCACAGTGGATTGGCTTTATCCGGATCAAGGCCGAACTCTTTAATGGCCTTGGTAACCAGGGATTTTTCTATTTTTCCTTCGTCGGCCAGCGCGCCCAGCGCCGCCACCGCAATGAAATAACGGTCAATTTCGAAGAAATGGCGCAGCTTTTCACGACTGTCACTGCGACCGAAGCCATCTGTACCCAACACATGGTAATTGCCAGGAATAAAGGCGCGAAGCTGCTCGGTATAGGTTTTGACATAGTCCGTAGCCACCACCACAGGTCCTTTTCTGTCCTGCAATTGCGCAGTAATGTAAGGTATCTTCGGCTCGCTCTCGGGATGCATTCGATTCCAGCGTTGAGCCGCCTGCCCATCGCGCGCCAGCTGATTGACGCTGGTCAGGCTCCAGATATCCGCTGCCACCTTGAATTTATTCCTGAGAATCTCCGCTGCCGCCCGGACTTCATTCAGGATTGCCCCGGCGCCCATCAGCTGAACCCTCAGCTTGGTATTCTTTCCCTCTTCCAACAGGTAGATTCCCTTGACGATACCCTCTTCAACCCCTTTTGGTATAGCAGGCTGTTCATAATTTTCGTTCATGGTGGTGATGTAATAGAAGCAGTTTTCCCGATCTTGATACATCGCCCTCAAGCCGTTCTGGATAATCACCACCAGCTCGTAGCCATAGGCCGGATCATAGGTTCGGCAGTTCGGCACGGTATTGGCCAGCAGGTGGCTGTGCCCATCCTGATGCTGCAGGCCCTCGCCATTCAACGTCGTTCGCCCCGAGGTCGCACCGATCAGGAATCCCCGGGCCTGCATATCGCCCGCAGCCCAGGCAAAGTCACCGATGCGCTGAAAACCAAACATGGAATAAAACACATAGAAAGGGATCATGGGGCAATCGTAATTGCTGTAGGCCGTCGCCAACGCAATCCACGCGGAAAATGCGCCGGCTTCGGTTATCCCCTCTTCAAGAATCTGGCCGCGCTTGTCCTCCTTGTAGTACATGATCTGGTCGCGATCCTGGGGCACATACTTCTGGCCCGCCGAAGAGTAAATGCCCAATTGCCTGAACATGCCCTCCATACCGAAGGTTCGCGCTTCATCGGGCACAATGGGTACAACCCGCTCGCCGATTTTTTTGTCCTTGACCAACATCCCAAGCTGTCGCACAAAGGTCATGGTGGTGGATACCTTGCGACCCCCCCTGCCCTCAAGCAACTTGTCAAAGTCCTCCAGAGCGGGTATCTCAAGTGATGTGAAATCTGCCCGCCGCGAGGGAACCGGGCCCCCCAGCGACTCGCGCCGCTTTTTCATATACATCATTTCAGGGCTGTCTTCAGGTGGCCGATAATAGGGCACCTTCTCCAGATCGTCATCCGCAATCGGGATTCCGAAACGATCGCGGAAATGTTTGAGTCCCTCCAGATCAAGTTTCTTGATGGAGTGGGTATCATTGGACGCTTCACCCACGCCCATCCCGTAACCTTTCACCGTTTTCGCCAGAATTACGGTGGGCTGGCCTTTGTGGGCCAGCGCCTCGGCATAGGCAGCATAAACCTTGTAGGGATCGTGTCCGCCGCGGTTCAGATACATAATGTCCCGGTCGCTGAGATCTTCAACCAATGACTTCAGCTCTGGATACGCCCCGAAAAAATGTTCCCGGGTATAGGCACCACCATTGTGCTTGTAGTTCTGGTAATCGCCATCGCAGGTTTCATCCATCCGTTGCTGCAACAAGCCCGTCTGGTCTTTCTCAAACAATGGATCCCAGAGACGGCCCCATACAACCTTGATGACGTTCCAGCCCGCTCCGCGAAAGACCCCTTCGAGCTCCTGAATGATCTTGCCATTACCGCGCACCGGCCCATCTAGACGCTGTAAATTACAGTTCACTACAAAGATCAGGTTTTCCAGGTGCTCCCTGCCAGCAAGAGAAATGGCACCCAGGGTTTCCGGCTCGTCGCACTCGCCGTCGCCGAGGAATGCCCACACCTTTCGATCAGCTCGCGGAGACATGCCACGCGCCGACATGTAGCGCATCACATGCGCCTGGTATATCGCTTGCAGGGGACCCAGCCCCATGGAAACGGTGGGAAATTGCCAATAATCAGGCATCAGCCAAGGATGAGGGTATGAGGAGAGCCCTTTCCCATCCACTTCTCGTCGGAAATTATCCAGGGCATCTTCGTCGAAACGCCCTTCGAGATAAGAGCGGGCATAAATTCCCGGCGCACTGTGACCCTGAAAATAGATCAGGTCGCCCTGCTCTTCGCCCTCGTTGCCCCGAAAAAAATAATTAAAGCCAATATCGTAAAGCGTGGCCGACGAGGCGAAAGAGGCAATATGCCCTCCAATACCCTCATCAGGATTTTTGTTGGCCCTCATCACCATAGCCAGAGCATTCCAGCGGATGATCGAGCGAATCCGGCGCTCCATGAACAGGTCACCTGGCATGCGTTTTTCACGAATGACCGGGATCGTATTCCTGTAGGGGGTAACTACGGCGGGTGGCATGCCGACCCCGGTGGCAGTGGCTCGATCCAGTAGCTTCTGAAGCAGATAGGCTGCCCTCTCCGGGCCCTGAAACGTCAATACGGAATCCAGCGATTCGAGCCACTCCCGGGTTTCGACGGGATCCATATCGTCTTGCATGATCGATACCTTTCTTTTTTATGGTGACTGGCAACTTGATCAGTCGGGCAACCAAAAACACCGTTAACCTGACGATTCAAGCCATTTCGTGTAGTTTATCTACCAAAAAATACTTATTCAACCGCAGAAACAAAAGGTGCTTATAAATATATTTTTCTAAAAACATAATAACTACATGAAAAATAACATTTATTATTAATGTTTTCCCGAAAAACAATAAATAGTTTTATTACATTTTTTCGGGTAGCCGATAGACATCCCGCTCTTTAGCCAGCCCAGACCCTGACATAAAATCCCCTGCCGAAGTATCAACCTGCATTGAAAAACCAGCCGCGACAACGACGTTCCTATAGACCTCCAGCATTTGCGCATGTGTCAGATTCTGGACTTCTACGATCAATTGCTGGCGCATGTCAAACTGGTAATCCCTCAGGTCAATGCTAGTCCAGAATCGCCCGCTCTGCTCCGCGAGACTTTTCGGTTTCTCTGTCAGCCCTGTGAGGATAGAGGCGCGATGGCGCTCAAATTCCTCAGCCGGCATTGCCGCCAACTGCTCTGCATATGAATCGAGAAACTGATCAATAGCCTGCTCAAGCCGTGACAGAGGTGCCGATGGAGACTGCACAAGCAGCCCAAACCCCGGCACCCTCTCCAGGCCCTGATCAACAGCCGCAACAACATAGCCCAACTGCTGCTCGGTACGCAGTTCGTGAAAGAACGGAGATTTGATCAGTTGCCTCAGAAACATGAAGCGGGCGGCTTCCGCCACCGAGTCATCGCGACCCTGGTAGTAACGAAGAATCCCCGCATCCTTGTGCGGGATGGACATGGGCGCATTAATTTTTTCCCCAGGCGCCACCCTGGCAATCCCCCTGGGCAACCAGTCAGCCGGATTGCCGGATGCCAGCTGCTCCGACAGTGACTGCGCCAGCACTTTTACCTCTTCTACCTGCAGGTTGCCACTGGCCAACAATTCCAGCGAAGCACCGTTAAAAATCGTTTTCACATACTGCCTGAACGTGCTGAAATCAAGTTTCTCCAATTCATCGGCCAGTCGCGCTGGCTGCCATGCAGTGGTATTGAGCAACAGCCCGACTTCGCGCATCAGCTGGATATAAGGCGTATCCTGAGTGCTATTGCGCCACTTCCGAATCAGTTCCTGGCGCAGTAATTCGAGCCTCTCATCCGTCAGCTCAGTGGTCAGCAACGCTTCGACAACAGCTGCTGATAACACCGAGAGCTTGTCGTCAAAACCACTGATCATGAAGCCCAGCCCGTCTGGGCGGCGATTGATGCCATAGCGCAAGCCAGCCAGAGCCGCCTCATAACTGGTTTCATTCAATGAATACTCAACTGCCCGTAAATACAGATCCATCATTGCCGCATGACGCACCCCTTCTACTGCCGGTGTCTTGACTGCCACATAAAGCTGCGCTTTGGGCACCCGATAAAAATGATCGGCGTAGTGCCACAACCGGTAATCTGGCTGCTTGACCAACAGCTCAGCCAATCCTGGTTCAGAGGCCTTATTTGGATGTTTCAGAGAAAAACGCTCGGGAATAAAGGGGTTTTTTCCAGGCAACGACAGGTCAGTGGTCGCCGCCACAGGCTGTATTTTCGGTAGCGGTTCAACTTTGTAGGGCACCTGATAGAGAGTCGTCGCTGCGTTGGTTTCAACTTCCGGTGCAGCCAATAACACCATGGCATTATCCGCTGTCATACGGGAAGCCATATCGGCGATCAGCCCGGCATCATAAAGATCCATGCGGTAGGGCCCACGGAGCACTTCAGTGTAGGGGTATTGATGAAGGCGATTGGCCAGACGACTCACCCTATGCACCGGGTCATCCTGCTCCATGTAACGAAACTGCATGTTTGCCAGCGCGCCCTGCTCGTCAAAACGCCACTGGGAAATCCCCTCATCAGCAACCAGATCGATCTGGCGGAATACCAGTGACAGCACCTGTTCCCAGTTTGCGTAACCCTCCGGTGTCAAGCCAACCGTCACACTGAAACTGCTGCCGCTGGTATCGGAAATACCCTGGCCGGCCCGCAGGTTCTCGGCCCAGCCCCTGTTTTTCAACAGCCAAAGCAGACTGCCCTTACCCTCGTGACCGATCAGATTGCCAAGATAGCCGAGCGGTTGTTCACGTTGATACTGATCCACTGCCGGCAGGGGAAAGGTGATGGACAACTCCCGCATCTCACGAACGGGTTGCACAGAGACCAGCTTCGGCGGCTCACCCGGTTCCAACAGTGGTTTGCCATGCTTTGGCTGCTGGCTGGCATGGTTGGGCACATTGGCAAAGCGGTCTCTGACCATGGCTTCCAACTGATCCAGAGGCTGTGGCGCCAAAACCACGAGGGCCATCCGGTTGGCTGAATAGTGCGCCTTGTAAAAAGAGAGCAGGTCCTCGCGAAGCTGACCCTTTTCATCCGCCAGCGTATCCAGATTACCGACGCTGAATTTGGCTGCCGGGTGTGCCGGATTGACGACCTGGCTGTAGACATCCATCTGGCGGCGGTAATCATCTTTGATGCGGGCCTTGTACTCTGAATGCACTGCATTCTTTTCACGCTCTACATAATCTGCATTAAACAGTGGCGCGACAAAAAACCGTGAAAACCGGTCCAGAGCCGGCTCAAAATGCGCCGGATCAATATCAAAGAAATAGTTGGTGTGCTCGAACGACGTATAGGCATTGTGCTGCCCACCGTGCTGGCCGATGAATGCCTGATACTCGTCTGGCTCGGGGTATTTGTCCGTACCCAGAAACAGCATATGCTCAAGAAAATGTGCCAGCCCCTGACGTCGAACAGGGTCATGCGAACTGCCCACGAAGACATCCAGTGCCGCCGCCGCCTTGTCCGCATCGGGATCGGAGACAAGCAGGACCTGAAGCGTATTGGGCAATGTCAGATGGCGGTAGACAGACTGATCATTTTCACTGCGGGCAATATCACTATCACTGGAGGACTGAGGCGAAAAAGAGGTCGCCTCACTGTAAGCTCCGGCAACACAAAACAGACAGACAAATACAACAACAAGTCTTTTCATGGAATTCCATCTTATGGGTAAAGTTACTCCGACAACGGGTTCGGCAAATCAGTTCGCGGCCAGGCGTTATAAAGCGCCTTGACCAGCGTGGCGAGGGGAATGGCAAAAAACACCCCCCAGAAACCCCACAGGCCGCCAAACACCAGGACCGCGAGGATAATCGCAATGGGATGAAGGTTAACAGCTTCCGAAAACAGTAGTGGCACCAACACATTACCATCCAGCGCCTGAATAATCCCGTAACCCACCATCAGCCAGAGCAGTTCCGAGCCAAACCCCCACTGAAAGTAACCCACGGCGGCGATTGGAAAAGTGACGATCATCGCTCCGATATAGGGTATCACTACTGACAATCCCACCAGGAGTCCCAGCAGAGCAGCATATTGCAATCCCATAAAAAGAAAAAAGACGTAGCTGACCAGCCCCACCACCAGTATTTCAATGGCTTTGCCACGCACATAATTGGCCATTTGCAGGTTCATTTCATGCCAGATCCGCCACATGACAGGCCGCTCCTGGGGCAGCATAGAGGCGAGCAGGTCCAACAGCTCCTCCTTGTCTTTCAGCATAAAAAATACCAGCAGCGGAACCAGTACCAGATAGACCATCATGATGACCAGGCTGGGAAAGGTACTGAAAGAAAAACTCACCAGTCGCTCTGCCATACTCGCCACTTCCTTTGATGCCTGACCCAGCAACTCTTTCAGCTGGGACTCTGAAATGAGGTGCGGATACTCTTCGGGAAGCAACAGCAGGACACTTTGCCAGTGCCGTATCATGTCCGGAATTTCACTGGCAAGATTGGCGGCCTGACGTCCGATCAGGGGCAGAACGACGATCAGAATCGTGAGGAATACACCGACAAACAACAGGAATACCAGCACCACCGCAACCAGACGGGGTACTCTCCATCTAACCAGACGATTGACACCACCCTGGAGCAGAAAAGCAAAAATAATGGCTGCAACAAAAGGGGCCAGAATCTGGCCAAAGGTGACCATAACGACCAACGCAATCACCAGCATCAAAGCCAGCAATACCGCTTCTTCTTCACCAAAGTAGCGGTCGACCCAAGTGCCAAGCACTTTCCACATAGCATTTTTCCTGTCGGGGCAATTAAAAAATTACAAAAATCAGATTACGAAATCATTACCAGTGCATCAAGGACTGGTGAAACATCTGCGATGTGGTCGGTTTTTTCAGATGAAAACGCACGAATCCGCATGAATTAGGTCATAGAGTTGCGTTACTATCCAGAGAAATTGTCACCCTCTCACATATCACTTTCACGTATTAATGGATGTTCAAGCAGTGCACACAGGCTCCATCATGTTTTTCCTGAACCGGTTAATGCTGACCGTGCTGCTGATCGCGCCGGCACACAGCGCCAATATTGAGTTGCCAGCGCTGGGCGATACCGCCTCAGCCATTATCTCACAGCAACAGGAATTTGAACTCGGACAGGCCTGGCTGCGAGCCTACCGCAGCAGGATCTCCGAATACAACGATCCCCAACTGTATGATTACCTGGAGGGACTACTCTACCAACTCGCCGCCCCCAGCGAATTAAAAGATCACCGCC
>CATLZI010000096.1 GCA_950063125.1 uncultured Porticoccus sp.
TTGACCTGCCTTGCGACTCACCACCACAGGCAGCCAGCAGGGGGAGCATGATCAACCCTAACGTTAGGCCTTTTAATTGCGATAACTTCATATTTGCCTCCGGCGATAAATCGCCAATCAATTTCAGCTTCCGGCAACACGGTTGTGTGTATGCCCCTGCCCTACTGGACTGGGCACCTTGCCTGGGGTTTCTGGACAAATTGCGCCTGTGAAATCAGGCGATGGGAGGCCTTAGGAAAAGAAAAACCGGCGCCGGCGGCAAGACAATGGGATGGGAAGCGATGCCAGTAGAGCGATTGTCCGATGCCATTGGTGCAGCCATGGTTGATGCCAGCAACTGCATCGGCAAGGCACATCCTCCTGTCAGCGAACACTCCTCCCCCGGTCGATCAACGTTGCAAAAATCCGCTTCAACATCCTGTTCATGGACAGGATGTACCGAAGTGTTCCCACCCTGGTGACAGGGAGTATTTTGCTGCGATGCTAATGCTCCTGCCCCCACGCCACTGAGACCGCAGGTTAGCGCAACCGCTTCCGCAGTCTGTGTCAGCAACACCACTACCAACAGCGTGACAATACCTGTGTAGAAGTTCACTCAGTTCCACCCATTTTTGCACCGCCCTTTTTAATGTCCCCCGTGACCCCTGACAAAGCCCATCCACCAAGGCATTTAGGATGAACACGTCGATGGATATGGTAAGTAATTGTCACCAACAGGGAGATTACCCCAGGATTACATCTTTGTAATCCTGGGGTAATGCTGCCGACAGGGGACAAGCTCTACTATCAACATTAAACGGGTCTCCAATTTTTCTGACGAGGCATGCATGAGAATTGCAACAGAAACCCCACCCATAAAATTTCAGAGACCTCAGCATACACTTGACCTGTGCGCTGGACACAGGTTCATCATTATCCACAGTACTGTACCAAAACTCATGTTTAAGACCTGGCAGTTTGACACAGATCAAGGCGACGTTTTAAGCGCGGGTCTAACATTGCAGGTAACACTGAGCGAAGAGAACTTGCCAAATGCACGTCAATCAACTGGCCAGGGATATAGGGGTGACCGGGGACACCGTGCGCTATTACACCCGTATTGGATTCCTGAACCCGGTAAAGAATCCTGTCAACGGCTACAAGGAATACAGTCCAAAAGACAGGCGACTTCTTCGGTTTATCCTGAGCGCCAGACAACTGGGGTTTTCGGTAAATGATATTGGCCAGATCCTCCATACCGCCGACCAGGGTATTTCCCCTTGTCCTCTGGCCAGACGGCTTATTCAGCAGCGACTGGAGGAGAACGGAAAAAGCTTTCGAGACAGTGCACAGTTACGGCAGCGCATGCTCAGCGCCGTCGCAACATGGAATCAGAAGCCTGACCGAGCTCCTACGGGAGACATGGTCTGTCATCTGATCGAAGAATTCAGTGATGGCGAACATACCAGTTGAAGAAACGTTCAGACCTGAAAATCATTAAAGGTCGGGGTGGTGGCACAAAAATTAGTTGATTCTGGTGTCGCGGAAAGAGGAATAAACGAATGCATGTAGGTGCTTGGGGTTTGGCGGTTATCGTCACCGTCGTTGTCTCGTGGTTGATGTACCGCTATCTGGCGCCGGACAGCTGGAAAGAGTGGACGCGCGCGGGCGTACTTCAGGCTTTCATTATTGCCTTTTACGCCGAGATGTACGGCTTTCCCCTGACCATCTACTTTCTCGCGCGGTTTTTCGGCCTCGACCTGGCCTGGGGCGAAGGCGGCAACCTGTGGGCGCAACTGTTTGGCACACCTACCGCTCACATCGTTGCGATGCTGATCGGCTATAGCCTGGTGTTCTTCGGCGCAACCCTGGTCGCTGACGGCTGGCGCCGCATTCACCTGGCGCGACGCAGTACGATACTGATGACCGATGGCATCTATGCGCACGTTCGTCATCCACAATACACGGGTCTGTTTCTCATCGTCTTCGGCGAAGGGGTTGTGCACTGGCCAACCATTCTCTCTGTGATTGCGTTTCCAGTGATTTTGCTGGCCTACACGCTACTGGCTCGCAAGGAGGAGCGTCAGATGCTGGAACAGTTCGGCGACGAATACCGCCACTATCAACAGCGGGTTCCGATGTTCTTCCCCAATATCAATGATCTACTGCGACAGGAGTCTTGAATGAACCTAGAAATCACGACCATCATCAGCGGTATTGTCCTGTTGCTTGTTTTCGCCCTTGTGGGTTGGAACCTGCGACGCAAGCGATCGAATTCTGAAAAGTCAGGAAGCAAAAATGAGCACTGAAGCAAAGCAGACAACAGCACTGGCACGGCTGACTGTGCCGGGCATGGGATCAGACCATTGCGCCGGCATTGTAAAAACCTCGCTGAAGCGTCTGGACGGTGTGGATGAAATTACCACCAACATTGCCGCTCATCGCGTGGAGGCCCACTACGATCCCAGCAAGCTCGAACTGAGCGATATCCGCACAGCCGTGGAAAAGGTAGGCTACGATGTCGCCTCGGCCAGTAGCTCCGGAGCTGGCAAAGGCGTCCAGCTAATTGTCCCGGGCATGGGCTCGGATCACTGCGCCGGTATTGTGCGCGAGTCTCTCCAGCGGCTCGACGGCATCACGCACATCAGCACCAGTATCGCTAGTCACAAGGTTCACGTTAAGGTGACCGATGGCGGCCCCAGTGCTGACCAGCTCAGACAAGCGGTGGAAAAAGCCGGTTACGACGTTGCCCAGGTCTCTTCCGAGGCTGAGGATGACGATGCGGGTAAGGATGCCGATATCGAAGACGCCTACTTGAATCAGGCTTTGAAACGCCTTTGGATCGCCGGGATACCGACAACACTGATTATGGTGTTGATGATCCCGCACATGTTCTGGAAACCGATCCCCGGTTATCTTTTGATTGTGGCCCTGTTGGCGTTTCCGGTGGTTTTTCTATATGGCGGCGCAGCCACTCACAAGTCCACCTGGCGCTCGCTCACCAACCGCACCTTCAACATGGATGTACTGATTTCCATGGGCAGCGTTCCGCCCTACCTGATCGGCCTGGCAGGCTTTTTCGTCACCATGACGTCATTCATTGAAATGGCCGCCACCATCATGACCTTTCACCTATTGGGGCGCTATCTTGAGGCCAAAGCCAAGGGCCGTGCATCTCAGGCGATCCGAAAATTATTAACCTTGGGCGCCAAGACCGCACGGGTCGAACGCGATGGCCAGGAGCAGGAAGTTCCCGTCAAGGAACTGCAACCGGGCGACATCATGGTGATCCGCCCCGGTGACAAGGTGCCGACGGATGGCGAAGTGGTAGAAGGCGAGAGCCATCTGGATGAATCGATTGCCACCGGCGAGTCGGTTCCGGTGTATAAATCTCCGGGCGATACCGTCATTGGCGCGACCATCAATAAAGAGGGACGTTTACGGGTCAAGGCCACCAAGGTGGGCGGCGATACCTTTTTGTCCCAGGTGATCAAACTGGTAGAACAGGCCCAAGGCTCGCGAGTGCCCATTCAGGAATTCGCCGACCGCATGACGGGGCGTTTTGTGCCCATCGTCATTCTGATTGCCCTGGCAAGCTTTGCGGTGTGGTTTGTTGCCGCCGACAGCCTGCGCCCCATACTTGCATGGGGCGCGGATTTTCTGCCCTGGGTTGATCAAACGGCGACCACACCAGTACTGGCTACTCTCGCCGCCATTGCGGTTCTGGTTATTGCCTGCCCCTGCGCTCTGGGCTTGGCGACACCCACCGCGCTTATGGTGGGCTCGGGTATTGGCGCCGAGCGAGGCATTCTGATTCGCTCCGGCGAGGCTATTCAAACCTTCAAAGACGTCAAGGTGATGGTGCTTGATAAAACCGGCACTATCACACGGGGCGAGCCCAAACTGACTGAAGTGGTTACGGCCAACAATGTCACAGAACAACAACTGCTGCAGTGGGCCGCGACGGTGGAAAATGCCTCTGAGCACCCCATTGCCCGCGCCATTGTCGAAGGCGCCCGCGAGCGTCAGGTGAGCCCGGGGGAGGTCAAAGAATTTCGTTCCACTGGCGCACGCGGCGTATCCGGCAAAGTCGATGGTGCGTTGGTTCTGATTGGCAACCGCAAATTGCTGAACGAAGAAGGAGTAAGCGGTCTAGAGGCGTTGGACGAGGATCTGGACAGCCTGGAAGGGCGCGGCCGCACCGCCGTACTGGTCGCTGTCGATGGGAAAGCGTGTGGCATTGTCGCGGTGGCCGACACCATCAAAGAGGAATCAGTAGCCGCTATACGCGGCATGCATGAGTTGGGCCTGCATGTGGTAATGATCACCGGCGACAACGAACGTGCGGCGCGCGCTGTTGCCGAGGAGGTGGGTATCGACGAAGTGCAGGCCGGGGTACTTCCGGAAGGCAAGGTGGATGCAATTCGTCAGCTGCAGAAAAAGCATGGCAATCATGTCGCCATGGTCGGCGATGGCATCAATGATGCGCCAGCGCTGAAACAGGCAAACGTGGGTATTGCCATAGGTGCCGGCGCTGATGTGGCCATTGAGGCGGCCGATGTGACTCTGGTTCGCGGTGAGCTGACCGGTGTAGTGGAAGCCATGCACCTCTCCCGGGCCCCCTTTGGGAAAATTGTTCAGAACCTGATTTGGGCGAGTGCCTACAATGTGGCCGCTATACCCATCGCCGCCGTCGGGTTACTGCACCCCATGATCGGCGTGATCGCCATGACCGTGAGCTCGTTATCAGTCATCGGCAATTCAATTCTTCTTAAGCGTGTAAAGCTGAGTGTCGATAAATGATTCGATTTCACACCGATAGAGGCCGCTACCTCGGCACTGGAGAAACCTAATGGCTAACAAACCCGGTTACTGGAACAGCCTTCACGGATTTGCGACGATCTTGTTGGTTGGCGCAGCGCTTTACTTTCTATTTGTAGAGCACGGAGCGCACGTCTTTCCGTTTCTCCCCTACCTGATCATTCTCCTCTGTCCGTTAATGCACCTTTTTATGCATAAGGGGCACGGTCACGGAGAAAGCGGGCATGGCGAACACAACCACCAGGACACGGAGCAAGCTTACCGCCGCGGCCTGGAAGAAGGCCGAAAGGAGGCTGACAGAAAATGAAGCATAAAGAGCATCGCCTGGGAGTTTCGGAAGTTAACTTGGTGACCCGTCACCTCGGGCTTAAGCGACCCATCAATACCGAGAAACTGACCGAAGCCATTGCGGAAATCGATCAGCTCTATGGCTTGGATGATATCGCCTTTGTCGAGACATCCGACCGGCTCGATTTCTCCTATGACGCATCGCGGCTATGCCTCCAGTGTGTGGAGGACATCCTTATCAAGTTCGGCATTCCAATCAAGCAGGATTGGTGGACGCGCTTCAAAGAGGAGTATTACCTGTTCGTCGACCAAAACGTTAAAGACAACGCCCAACATGAACCCTGGAGTTGCCACCGAGTACCTCCGCACAATCGAAAATAGAGACGCCATTAAAAGGGCCCTTGATGACCGAAGAGCATTACCTACTGAAACCGCGCCGACTGGGTATCGATAGCCATCAAGAGCTGGTGGTCTATATGCGCAATGATTGCCACGTCTGCCACTCGGAAGGATTCAATGCCCAAAGCCGGGTACAAGTCAACATTGGCGAGCGAAGCGTTTTGGCTAGTCTCAACGTCATACATGGAGACTGGCTTGCACCGGATGAATTCGGGCTGTCGGAATCCGCTTGGCACACCCTTGCCCCCCAGCCTGGCGAACTCGCCGGTTTCGTTCACCCGCCCACGGTAGAATCCATGAGCTCGGTGCGTGCCAAGATCTATGGAAAGCCACTGGAGGACATACAGTTTGACGCCATCATCTCGGACATCTGCAAAGGGTTTTATACCGACGTGGAGCTGGCCACCTTCCTGACCGCGTGCGCCAGTCGTGGATTAAACCGAACCGAGACCGCCAGCTTAACTCGGGCCATGATAAACGCGGGGGAGCGCCTTGACTGGCATCGCGATGTGGTCGTAGACAAGCACTGCGTTGGTGGCCTGCCCGGCAACAGAACCACGCCTCTTGTGGTAGCTATGGTGGCTGCAGAGGGTTTGATCATGCCAAAGACCTCCTCGCGGGCGATCACCTCTCCGGCAGGCACCGCCGACACAATGGAAACCTTGGCGCCGGTCGCCCTTTCCATTGACGACATGCAGCGCGTCGTGGAGCAGGAAGGCGGCTGCATCGCCTGGGGCGGTGCAGTCTCCCTGAGCCCTGCCGATGACGTTCTGATTCGTATCGAACGGGCAATCGATCTCGACAGCGAGGGACAACTAGTGGCATCGGTGCTGTCTAAAAAAGCCGCCGCTGGTGCCACCCATGTCGTGCTCGACCTTCCGGTCGGTCCCACAGCCAAGGTTCGCAGTGAAGAGGACGCCCAGTGTTTAGCAAGGCTGCTGCGCGAGACCGCTGAAGTGATCGGGCTGACTGTTCGGACGGTCATCACCGACGGTCGGCAGCCAGTCGGACGAGGCATAGGTCCCACCCTGGAGGCCCGAGATGTTCTGGCTGTGCTCCAAAACAAGGAAGACGCACCTGCGGATCTCAGGGATCGATCTATCCAACTGGCCGGTGCGATTTTCGAGCTCGCAGGGCTTGTCGAAAAAGGCAGCGGCGTCAATCTGGCCGCGCAATCCCTGACCAGTGGTCGGGCCTGGCAAAAATTTAGAGCTATTTGCGAAGCCCAGGGCGGCATGCGCGTACTGCCGGTGGCGGCTCAGACTCAGCCGGTGCCAGCAAATCGTCATGGCTTCGTCACCGCTATCGACAACCGTCTACTGGCGCGCATAGCCAAGCTTGCCGGCGCGCCAGCGACACCAGCCTCGGGACTCGACTTACATGTACGCCTCGGCGACTGGGTCGAAGCCGGCCAACCTCTGTTTACCTTGCATGCCGAGTCCGCAGGAGTGCTTGCCTACGCGCTGGAGTACTTACACAGTCGTCTTGACGTTATTTCCATCTCTGAATATCCGTCATAAGGCCTTCTCAATTCGCGTCCAATACCGCTCATTGACTTTAAAAAAGGACCAGGCATGACAATCCGTTGGAATGTGCTATTCAACCTCCACAGTGACAAAGAACTTGCTCTAACCCTTTGCGGGTCGCTGGATCTTCGCGAGGGTCAGCTCGACATGCGCCACTTCCCCGATGGCGAAAGCTATGTGCGGGTGCTGGATGAGGTTAAAGACCTCAATGTGGTGGTGCTGGCGGACCTTTATCAACCTGATCACCGAACCCTGCCTTTACTCCTGCTGGCCGAAACACTCAGGGACCTCGGTGCCAAGGAGATTCTGCTGGTGGCGCCCTACCTTCCGTACATGCGCCAGGACAAACGCTTTCACGGCGGGGAGGGTGTGACATCGCGTTACTTCGCGCAATTGTTGTCCCGCTACTTTTCAGCGCTGGTCACCGTTGATCCTCACCTGCACCGCTATCATGTCTTGTCGGAAATCTACGGTATTCCTACCCAGGTCGGTCACGCAGCGCCAGTAATCGCGGAGTGGATCGCCGCCAACGTCAACAACCCGGTCTTGATCGGCCCCGACAGCGAGAGCGAGCAATGGGTCTCTGCGGTGGCAAAGCAGGCAGGTGCGCCCTTCACGGTATTGAGTAAAACCCGGCGTGGCGACCGTGAGGTAGAAATCAGTGTGCCTCACCTTGAGCAATGGCTGAATCACACTCCGGTACTGGTCGATGACATCATCTCCAGTGGCCATACCATGCTGGAAACCATAGTTCAC
>CATLZI010000097.1 GCA_950063125.1 uncultured Porticoccus sp.
CTGCGTGAATACCGGCTGCGTGCCGTCGAAAATCATGATTCGTGCCGCGCATATCGCGCATCTGCGCACGGAGAGCCCATTTGACGGGGGCGTCAGCGCCCAGATACCGAAGGTGGACCGGGCGAAACTGCTTCAGCAACAGCAGACGCGTGTCGAGGAACTGCGCGACGCCAAGTACGAAGGGATTCTGCGCGACCAGACGGCAATCACGGTCCTGAACGGTGAAGCCCGGTTTGTCGATGGCAATAACCTGGTGGTCCAGTTGAACGAGGGCGGCGAGCAGAACGTCCATTTCGATCGCGCCTTTATTGGCACTGGCGCCCGCCCCGCAGAGCCGTCGATACCGGGGCTGGCTGAGACGCCTTATCTCACCTCCACCAGTGCGCTGGCATTAATTACTGTGCCTGAACGGCTGATCGTTATCGGCGCCGGTTTTGTTGCCCTGGAATTGGACCAGGCGTTCGCCCGGCTGGATAGCAAGGTCACCGTGTTGGCCCGCAGCCGCCTGCTATCCGGTGAAGAACCCGCCGTCGGTGAGGCCATAGAGGCGGCGTTCAGGCGCGAGGGCATCGAGGTGCTCAAGCAGACCCAGGCCAGCCGTGTGGACTATACCGACAATGAATTCGTTATCGAGACCAATGCCGGTACCTTACGAGCTGATCAACTGCTGGTGGCGACCGGCCGGATACCCAATACCGAAAACCTGAACCTGGCGGGCATCGGTGTGGAAACCTCCCGTGGCGCGATTCAGGTGGATGGGCAACTGCAAACCACGGTCCCCGGTGTCTATGCCGCCGGTGACTGCACCGATCAGCCGCAGTTTGTCTACGTCGCCGCTGCCGGGGGCAGCCGGGCTGCGGTCAACATGACGGGAGGCGAGGCCACCCTGGATCTCAGCGCCATGCCGGGGGTGATGTTTACCGACCCTCAGGTCGCCACAGTTGGCCTGACAGAGGCCGAAGCGCTCAAGCAGGGCTACAATGTGGACACCCGTCTGCTGGATCTGGAAAACGTGCCGCGAGCGCTGGTGAATTTCGACACCCATGGCTTTATTAAGATGGTGGCCGAGCGCGATTCGGGACGCTTGCTGGGGGTGCAGGCGGTAGCCGGGGAAGCCGGTGAACTGATCCAGACGGCAGTCATTGCACTTCGGTCACGGATGACCGTGCAGGACATCGGCGATGAACTGTTTCCTTATCTGACCATGGTGGAAGGCCTCAAGCTCTGCGCGCAAACCTTCACCAAAGACGTGAAACAGCTGTCCTGCTGTGCGGGATGAGTATTTGCCAAGGCGCCTTCAACCCAACCTCTATCATGCAAGTTCGGACGCTTTCTGGTGCCTTAGGCGAGCCATGAGCAGCTTGGCAACAATCGGTAACAGGGTAATGCCACTGACCAGGATCAGAAGCCCGGTCACCACCCCGGACTCAGATGCCATGAGCAAGCCACCAAACGCTGTGATCAAATACGCTGTCGGAATAACACCGGCCAGAGTTGCGACCACGAATCGCCAGAACGCGATCGGTGTCAGGCCGGCTGCATAGCTGACGGCATCGAAGGAGATAAAGGGCACCAATCGCGACGCAAAAATGACAAGCATCAACCCGCCCTGGGAGCGGTCCTTGCCCAGCCAATTCAATACCGGACGTACCCGCCTCCAGCGATGGATAACGTCGTACCCCAAGGATCGAGCAATGGCGAAAGCGATCAGTGCGCCGGCCTCAGCACCGATAACCACGATCACTGTTCCCCATAGCGATCCATACACCGCACCGGCAACCATGGCGATCGGGGCGCTGGGGATCGGGCTCAGGACAATGGCCGTGATCATCAGGCCAATGATACCCACCGGCCCCCAATACCCCAGTTGGTCAATCCATTCCGACAAGGCCGCCTTGTTGGTCACGGCGGTCAATGCTCCGGTCTCCAGCATGACCCAATAGATCGCAGCCAGTGCAGCCAGCAAGAGCAGAACCCCGGCTACTTTTGCTTTTGCGTTCGGTCTAACTCCCATGCCTGCCATGGGTACCCGATGAAATTCATGCTTCAGGGTGGTAGTCATAATCTCCTCTGGCGTTCTTACTCGCGCGTCCAGAATCGTCCCTGTTTTTCGAAAACAGGTACTTGCCGAGGGCTGCGACGCCAAGTACCAGGGCGACGATGAGCAAAAGGGATATCAACCCCCTTCCCGCCATTCCAAACATGCATGCCTCATTCGTCATCATGTCAATCTCCTGATTCTGTGTGTGCCAGGCCTCTTACGAGACACTGGCCTGTGCGGCTCCGCTTTCGCTGATACTGCTCTCCACGGAGCTTCCGCTATCGGATTTGAACCGGCCCAGTCGGAGGGAATTGGTCACCACAAACACACTGGAAAGGCTCATGGCACCCGCAGCCAGCATGGGGTTGAGCAGATAACCGGTAAACGGGAACAGAACACCTGCGGCCACGGGGATCAGTGCCAGGTTGTATCCGTAGGCCCAGACAAAATTGCCAAGAATCGTTTTGCGGGTGCGCCGGGAGAGCGCTGCAGCATCCACGATGCCCCGGAGGTCGCCGCGCATCAGAACCACGTCGCCGGCCTCGATGGCAATGTCGGTACCGGTGCCGATGGCGATACCCACATCGGCTTGCGCCAGGGCCGGTGCGTCATTGATACCGTCACCCACAAAAGCAACCCGGGCACCTTCCTCTTGCAGGCGCTTCACTTCGGACGCTTTCTGGTCCGGCAATACCTCCGCAAGCACCCGTTCGATACCGGCTTGCCGCGCAATCGCCTCGGCGGTGGCGCGGTTGTCACCGGTGAGCATGGCCACGCTGAGCCCTGATGACTTGAGCGCAGCAATCGCTTCCACCGAGCCGTTCTTGAGCGGATCGGCCACGGCAATCAGCGCGGCGAGGCGTCCGTCGACGGCAACATACAGCGGGGATTTGGCTTTTTCAGCAAGTGACACCGCATCGTCGGCGACGCTGGCCAGGTCGATACCGAGGCGGCGCATATAACGGTCCGCGCCCACATTGATCCGGCGTCCGGCCACCTGTGCCTGGATGCCGTAGCCCGGCTCCGCCTGGAATTCACTGATCGCGGGTAACGTGAGGCCCCGATCCCTTGCGCCCTTGACGATGGCTTCCCCGATGGGATGTTCACTTTCGGTCTCTACAGCCGCAACCCAGGCCAGGACCTCATCCTCGCGGCCTTCCACCAGTATGAAATCTGTCAGCTCAGGCTGGCCCCGAGTCAGGGTGCCGGTTTTATCGAGGACGATGGTGTCCATCCGAGACAGTGTCTCCAGGGCCGCGCCTTTGCGGAACAGCACGCCCATTTCGGCGCCCTTACCGGTTCCGACCATAATAGCTGTTGGCGTGGCCAGGCCCATCGCGCAGGGACAAGCAATCAGCAGCACACTGACCGTTGTCACGAAGGCAAAAGACAGTGCCGGGGCAGGCCCGAAGCTGAACCAGGTGATGAACGTCAGAATCGCGAGCACAATCACAATGGGAACGAAAATTCCCGCTATCTTGTCGGCCAGCGCCTGAATCGGGGGTTTATCAGCCTGAGCCGATTCCACCATTCTGATGATCTGTGCCAGAACGGTGTCCGCACCCACCCGGGTCGCCCGGAACGTCAGGGAACCGTTCTTGTTAATGGTTCCACCCACCAGCTCGGCGTCTTTCTGCTTGGCCACGGGAACGGGCTCGCCGCTGATCATGGACTCGTCCACGTAGGATTGGCCTTCTTCCACCACGCCATCAACAGGAACCCGTTCTCCCGGGCGCACCTGGATACGGTCACCAGGTACTACGGCTTCGATGGGCACTTCGACGACGTCCCCGTCCCGAATGACACGGGCGGTCTTGGCCTGCAGTTGCAGAAGTTTTTTGATCGCCTCCGACGTCCGGCCTTTGGCGACGTGCTCGAAGTATCGTCCCAGCAGAATGAGCGTCACGATCACCGCCGCTGCCTCGAAATAGCTTTCGGCGGTACCGGCGGGAAAGAATCCTGGAACCAGCAGTGCTGCGACGGAGTAGAAATAGGCAGCGCTGGTGCCGATCATAACCAGGCTGTTCATGCCAGGATTGGCATGGCGCAATTCAGTGTACCCGGACCGGAAAAACCTCAGTCCGGCATAAAACAACACCGGCGTGGTTAGTAGCCACTCAATTGCCATCCATCCCCGATGGGGTAAGACACTGACATATAGAGCCTCAAGAGCAGGGATCATTTTACCCATGGCAATCAGAACAATCGGGATAGTCAGCGCCGCAGCGAAGAGCACTTTCCGGCGGAGGTCGATGCCCTCCCTGTCCTGCTCTTCCGTTTCGCTACTGGCGTCCGGCTCCTGAGGCTCATATCCCGCATCGCGGATCGCCTGATGAATTTGCGGCACTGACAGGGTGTCAGACAGGAACTCCACAAACGCTTTCCGGGTAGTCAGATTGACACTGGCCTTAACCATGCCGGGTTGCTTGTTCAATGACTGCTCAATCCGGGATACGCAGGAGCCGCAGCTCATGCCGACGACCGGAATCTCAGCCGACTGTAGCCGTGGCTGGTAACCCGCCTCCTTAATCGAGTCGATTAGCATGGCCGGCGTGGTAGGCTGGTCAAATTCCACGGTGGCTTTTCCGGTCGCCAGATTCACCTGGGCTTCCGCAACGCCGGGCTCACCCATGAGCGCCTTTTCAATCCGCCCGACGCACGAAGCGCAAGACATTCCATCAACACGAATCTCTATTCGTTGCATACCCGTTTGGCTCCTCGGCACAGCTAACTCCGTGCCTTTAATCAGTTCATTCGCAGGCAACTGGCAGCGTCACCCTTGCTGGGCTATAGCTTCAACAATCGGGCAGCCATCCATCGGCCCCTCACCGGAGCATTCCTTCAGTGTTTCAGACAGGACGGCCTCAATGCGGGACAGGCTCTGAATCTGATGCCGGATTTTTTCCAGTTGCTTCTTTGCAATTCGCTTGGCCTCGGCGCGGTCGCCAGTGGCGTCCTGAAGCATCAGGAGTTCGCGAATCTCATCAAGGGTGAAACCCCATTGCTTGGCGTGGATGATGAATTGCAGCCTGGCGATCGCATCCTCGGGGTAACGACGATAATTCGATTGGGTTCGGGCAGGCTCTGGCATGAGATTTTCCCGCTCGTAAAAGCGAATGGCATGGCTGGCCACGCCGCTTTTTTCAGAGAGTTCGCCGATATTGAACGTTTTCATTCCTGCACCTCAAAACGAGTGGTCAATGACTTATCCTAACCATAACCTTAAAGTAAACTTTAAGGTCAAGGTATTTTTCATGCATTGTCAGATCGGGGGCGATGCACCAAACTGGGCCAAGGCCCCGCTTTAAATCAAGTGGGGCAAAAAGACGGAGACACTGTAATGAAGGTTTTTGAAAGGCTGGTTACGCTGATGATAGGACTTTTCCTGCCCCTTTTCGCATTCGCTGATGGGCCCGGGCGCATGGGAGAAGGCATGATGGGTGGCAACATGATGCAGGGCATGGGCGGTATGGGGCTATTCATGATGATGATAATGATTCTTCTGGTTGTGCTATTGATACTGGCGATTCTGGCACTGATCAAATACCTGAGGAACAAGTGATGAGCAGGGAAAAAAGTGTCCATAGGCGCACGGTCCTTCGGGCTGCGGCGGGCACCGGCGTCCTTCTCACGTTGTCGCCGGGACTTCTGCTTACCGGGTGTGATGGAGGGGTAAAAGCGGTTGAATCGGAAACGCTCGGCCTTGATTCCGATGAATACGATGTTGAACTGAATCTTCACGCCATGCCCGATTCGGTGCCCATTCTTCCGGGCGCCCCCAGTGAGGTGTGGCGCTATAGGGCGGAATTGCTGAAAGGTCCAGAAAACACAGTCTCCGAAAACCCGGACAGTTACCTCGGCCCAACGATCCGGCTGCGCCACGGCCAGACCGTCAAAATCCATATTCACAATGAGCTGCCAGAGGACACCACCGTCCACTGGCACGGGCTTCATGTGCCTTCCGACGTAGACGGACAACCAAGACTTCCGATCCGCCCAGGCGAGACAATGACTGTTGGCTTCGAGGTATTGGACCGGGCCGGACTGTTCTGGTACCACTCTCATGCCCACGGCAAGCAAGGTGGTCGCGTAGGATTTCAAAGTTACGCAGGGTTGGCCGGACTCCTGATCGTTGAAGACGAGGAAGAAGCGGACCTCAAATTGCCGTCGGGCGATAACGAGCTGCTGCTGGTGCTTCAGGACCGCACCTTTGCTGGTAACAATGAACTGGTTTACATGGGCCGTGGCATGGGGTCCATGATGGACCGTATGCACGGTTTTCTGGGGGATAGAGTGCTGGCTAACGGGGCGCCTCCAACCACCCGCAAGGTTGCCACCCGCCCCTACAGAATTCGAGTCCTCAATGGGTCCAACGCCCGCATCTACAAACTGGCCTGGAGCGACGGGCGACCTGTCACCGTTATCGGTGCAGACGGCGGCCTTCTTCAGGAACCGGAAGACAGGCCTTACGCCGTGCTGGCTCCGGCTCAGCGGCTTGATATATGGGTCGATCTTTCCGAGTTCCAGCCGGGTGATACGCTGGAGCTTATCAGTGACCGTTTCCGGGCAGGCATGATGAGCGGCGGTATGATGAACGGAATGGGCATGATGGGCAGCAACGCCCTGCCCCTCGGCAGCCGATTCCCCCTGGCCAGGCTGGAGGTGGCCGAGTCAGTAGAGGCCAGCGAACCTTTACCGGCACAGCTAGGTGTGCAGCGGCAAAAAATACCGGTAAACCGCAATACGCGAATCCGGTCGTTCGAGTTAAGCCCGGTGATGATGCGGGGATTTGCCATAAATGGCCGGCGGTTTGACGGAACGAATGTCGCGGATGACGAAAAAGTCCGCCTTGGTGACACGGAAATCTGGGAATTCCACAACAGCACACCGATGCCTCACCCGATGCATATTCATGGCTTGCAATTCAACGTTGTAGGGCGACGAGGCGGCAACTCGGACAGTCTACAGCAGGGCCTGGTAGACAGTGGCTGGCACGACACGGTTCTGGTCATGCCCCGTGAAACGGTTCAGGTGGCGATGAAATTCGAGCGCTTTGACGGCCTTTACATCTACCACTGTCATAACATGGAACATGAGGATGCAGGGATGATGCGCTATTTTCAGGTGCAAAGCTAAGCGCTACCAGTCTCCTTGGTCTGCTCAACCGTTGTCACCGAGCCCGAATATCACCAGCTGTTCCCAGCCAAAGGTGAGTCCCGCGATGACCCCGAAGGCGCCAAACAACCACCAACGCCGTGGCCCTGTCAGCAAACCCACCGGTCCTCCTCTCATTATCGTCCCTCATTTTTACCGTGGTTGTTGGTTGCTCATTTCCACCGCTTATGCGGTAAACAGTTGCAGTTGAGCATTTTTGAGAAAATAACGTTGAAGCACGGTTTAAGGTCAAGACTTTTGTCAGAATGGTCAAAGTGAATTCACCTTGAGCCTTTGGATATCGATGGCGTTGTGTCATTGAAATAAAAACTGCTAGGATTTGGTGAACTAAAAGTCGAGCTGTGTGTCACAGCGTTGAACCTTTACAGCTTGGTGCTTGGAATCAGGATGACCGCAACAACCCGCCAATTTATTTCCGCGCTGCTATCACTGCTTCTGGTGATAAGCGGGCCGGCATTGGCTATGTCCAAAATAGCGGACAGCGGCGCGGACACTGCGATGCCGGATTGTGGTTCCATGATGATGGCTCAGGCTGAGAGCGCCGGCTC
>CATLZI010000098.1 GCA_950063125.1 uncultured Porticoccus sp.
GAGGACCGCTGGCTGGTCAACCTGGATCACCTGGGCGGTATTGGCAAACGCTGGGAAACCCGCGTTGATTACACCAAGGTCAGCGACAGTGAATACTTCCGCGACCTAGACAACGCCACCCTGGAGGTCAACAGCCAGACCTATCTGCGCCAGCTGGTTTCGGCCAGTTACCGGACAGATCACTGGCTGTTTGGTATCAAGGGGCAGGAATTCCAGACCATCACCGATGATCCCAACCGGATTGACCAGTACCAGATGCTGCCCCGCCTGGAAGCCCGGGGTAATTATCGCTTTGGCGACTTTATCTTTAACCTGCAGAACCAGTTCACCGCTTTCGACCACGATGACGATAACGACATCCTCCCCGGCTATCTCCAGGGTGAAACCTTTTTTGAAGATGAAAAAGGCACCTTCGTGACCGGCGACCGGCTGCGCCTCGATTACGGTTTAACCTGGGACAAACGGTGGGCATGGGGCTACTTCCGGCCCTCAGTCACGCTCAAACATCTGTCCTACAACCTGGATAATCCAGTGCTGGGACAGACGGATGACAGTCCCTCGGTCACCGTACCAGTTGGTGTTATCGATACCGGCCTGTTTATGGAGCGCGACACCACCATGCTGACGGGGTTTACCCAGACGTTTGAACCGCGTCTGTATATGGTTCATACCAAGTATGAAGATCAAAGTGATTTACCGGACTTTGACACATCGCAGATGACATTTACCTATAACCAGTTGTTTCGGGAAGACCGTTTTATCGGCGGCGACCGCATTGGCGATACCGAGCAAGTATCCCTGGGGCTAACCAGCCGTCTGGTTGAGCAATCCACCGGGATTGAGTGGCTGCGAGCCAGCATCGGCCAGATTTTCTACCTGAGTGACCGCTACGTCTCCCTGAACCCGAATCTGAGCAAGTCTTTCCTGAAAGGCCTGGATGACCCCGATGATCTGAATCGCCTACAACGAGATATCGCCGCCGACCTGTTGCGTGATGATTCTGCGTACGCGGCAGAATTTGCCATGCGGCTCAGCGAACACCTCCGATTCCAAGCTGACGTGCTCTACGATGAAGACGACAGCGAGCTCGACCGGGGTAACGCCAGCCTGCGTTATAACGATCGCAACAACAAAATATTCAATCTGAGCTACCGGTATAACCGCCGGGTTCCACGCCTTTCCGACATAGGAAATCAATTCATTGAGATTGATAGCGATATCGAGCAGGCAGACTTTTCCACCTTTTTGCCGATTTCCCGAAGCTGGAGTCTGATCGGACGGTACAATTATGATCTGACCAACAGCCGGGATCTGGAAGCCCTGTTCGGGCTCCAGTATGAAAGCTGCTGCTGGAAAATGAGCATTATCGGTCGTCGCTGGCTCGACCGTAATGACTATATTCTGCTGCCAGATGAAGATCTGGAGCACGACAATGGTGTGTTCTTTCAGATCCAGTTCAAAGGCCTCGCCGGCAGTGGCAGCAAAGTGGAATCCATCCTGCAGGATGGCATCTACGGATATGAACCACAAAGTAACTACTAATACAGATGAGCCGGATTATGAGTACACGCTGTAAAACGAATATTTTTTTCAGTCTGCTACTACTGGGACTTGTCTGGACATTGCCGGCAAGCTCGGAAGAAATAGCGCTCGACCATATTGTCGCCGTGGTTGACGATGATGTAGTCATGGCCAGCGAGCTGGAGCAGCGGGTAGCTGATATCTATGCACGACTGAAAAACAGTGAAACTGAAATTCCTGCAGAATCGGTACTGGTTCCACAGGTTCTTGAACGCCTTATCCTGGAGCGCCTGCAGCTCAATCGTGCACAACGCATGGGAATTCGCATCAGCGACGAAGAAGTTACCCAGGCCATGGAGAAAATGGCGGAGAGCCGGGAGCAGACGGTTGCGCAAATGATCGAGGATGCTCGTCAGAGCGGAATCGACCTGACATCGTTGAGACAGCAGCTGCGCAATGAGATTACCATAAACCGGGTTCAGGAAAGAGCCGTCAATCGACGTATCTACATCAGCGAGCAGGAAGTGGATAACTTCCTGGCCTCCGAAGAGGGCCAACAGTGGTCCTCGCCGGATGTTAACCTCGGTCATATCCTGCTGCCCCTTTCCTCCGGCGCATCCCGCGCGGACGTTGCCGAGGTAGAACAGAAGGTTCGGGAACTCTACGAACAACTGCAAAATGGTGCAGACTTCAAAAGCCTGGCAATCGCCCATTCCGGCGCTCAGGATGCACTTCAGGGAGGCGACCTGGGCTGGCGAAAAACAACCCAGTTACCCAGTATTTTTGTCAGTGCCGTGGACAAACTGTCGCCGGGCGATGTCAGCATGCCGATTCGCAGTGATGCCGGTTATCACTTACTCAAACTTTATGATCGTCGGGGTGGCGGCGAACAAATTGTGCAGCAACACAAAGTCCGCCATATCCTGCTCAAACCCAACGAAATTCGCAGTGAAGACGATACCAGGACCATGCTCGAAGGGATGCGTGCCGATATTCTCGGTGGTGCCGACTTTGCCGAATTAGCCAGAAAGCACTCGGAGGATATTGGTACTGCTCTGGGCGGCGGTGATCTCGGCTGGTCCCTGCCGGGACAGTTTGTGCCGGAGTTTGAACAAATCATGGGCAGTATTGACACAATGGCGATCAGTGAACCTTTCCGCACCCAGTTCGGCTGGCATATTCTTCAGGTAACCGAACGTCGTCGTCAGGATTTCAGTGACGAGATAAAACAGCGTCAGGCTGAAAACATCATCCGGAGACGCAAGTTCGACGAAGAACAGCAAATCTGGCTGCGGGAAATACGCGACGAGGCATTTGTAGACATTAAATTGTGATTCGACTTGCCATTACACCAGGTGAGCCAGCCGGTATTGGTCCCGACCTGATTATCAAACTGGCACAGCGTCCAAATGCTGCAGAACTGGTGGTGTACGCTGATCCTGAATTGCTCCTGGCCCGAGCCCGAGAACTAAATCTTCCCCTGCGGCTGCGCCAGCTCTCAACAGAGACACCACCCTCCCCATTGGCGGCTGGCGAACTCACTATCAGGCCGATTGAACTGGGTATGCCCGCCAGACCCGGCATACTCGATTCGCGCAATGCCCCGTATGTATTGGAGACCTTGTCCACTGCGCTGGCAGACTGCCAAGCAAATGTTTGTCGGGCACTGGTAACCGGCCCGGTACACAAGGGCATCATCAATGATGCAGGCATTCCGTTCACGGGGCACACCGAATTTCTCGCGGAGAAAACCCATACCCCAAAGGTGGTCATGATGCTGGCTACCGAAGGGCTTCGGGTTGCACTGGCCACGACACACCTGCCGCTTAGCCAGGTGCCAGCTCAGATTACGCGAGCGGGTTTGACCGAGACAATTAATATTCTGCATACGGATTTACAGCAGAAATTTGGTCTACAGGCGCCAAGGATATTGGTGTGTGGACTCAATCCCCACGCAGGCGAGAACGGACATCTGGGCATGGAGGAAATTCAGGTGATAGAACCCGTACTGGCGCGGCTACGCGGTCTGGGGATGCACATTGAGGGCCCCCTGCCAGCAGACACGCTGTTCACGCCAAAGTATCTGAAGCGATGTGATGCGGTTTTGTCCATGTATCATGACCAGGGTTTGCCCGTACTCAAATACATAGGGTTTGGCAAAGCCGTTAATATTACGCTCGGCCTACCCATTATCCGTACCTCGGTCGACCATGGCACTGCACTGGATCTGGCTGGAACAGGGCTTGCCAGCACAGGCAGCCTGATCGAAGCCATTACCACAGCCACCAGTATGGCAAAGGCAAATACCTACCCATGAACCGGGACGATTCTTACCAACACCAGGCCCGCAAACGATTTGGTCAGAACTTCCTGGTCGACCACCAGGTGATCGACAAAATCATCGCGGCCATTGCACCAAAACCAGAGCAGAACATCATCGAGATTGGACCCGGTCGGGGGGCCATCACCGAGCCCATACTGGCCAAATGCCCCTCCCTCAAGGTGGTGGAGCTGGACCGCGACCTGATCCCACTACTCAAAGAAAAATTCACCGGTTATCCGGATTTTCAGGTTCATCAGGGTGACGCACTGAAAATCGATTTCAGCCAGTTCTATCAAGCTGGTCGGGCAATGCGTATTATTGGCAATCTGCCCTACAACATCTCAACACCACTGATTTTTCATCTGCTGGGTTTCAGCCCGCAGATCGAAGATATGCACTTCATGCTGCAAAAAGAAGTGGTGGACCGATTGGCTGCCTCACCCGGTGACAAAAACTATGGCAGACTGAGTGTGATGGTGCAGTATTACAGTAGCGTACAGCCATTATTTAGCGTTCCGTCGACAGCATTCAGACCAGCACCCAAAGTAGAGTCCGCTATTGTTCGACTGCTACCGTACAGCCAGCCACCCCATCCCGCAAACGACCTGGAATTACTGACCAGACTGGTGAGTGCCAGTTTCCAGCAACGGCGGAAAACCATGCGCAACACACTGAAATATATGCTTGATGCCACCCAGCTTGAACAACTTGATATTGATATATCACTTCGCCCTCAAAATCTCAGTGTGGTGGACTTTGTCCACCTCAGCAACCAGATAGGAGCCCTGCAATGAACCGGATCGTCGTTGAGGTCACACCAGAGTATCTCCCCGGCCAATCCGAACCGGACAATAATAAATTTACGTTCGCCTACCATATCGCGATACGCAACCTGGGCGACACACCAGCCCAACTGATCAGCCGCCACTGGGTCATCACGGATGGCAATGCCAAGGTTAAAGAAGTTCAGGGCCCCGGGGTAGTCGGCGAAAAACCGCTGATTGCCCCTGGCCAGTCTTTCCGATACAGCAGCGGGGTCGTCCTGGATACCGAGGTGGGCACAATGGAGGGCAGCTATCAAATGGTCAGTGACCACGGAGAAACGTTTGATGCCCAAATACCTGCCTTTCTGCTCTCCGTACCAGGAAGAGTGCATTGACCACCTATGCAGTAGGTGATTTGCAAGGCTGCCTGAAGCCTCTGCAACAGTTGTTGGAGAAAGTCCACTTTGAGCCCGGCAAGGATTGCCTATGGTCGGTGGGAGACATCGTTAACCGTGGCCCGGACTCCCTCGAAGCCTTGCGCTTCTGCCACCAGCTTGGAAATTCTTTGCAAATGGTGCTGGGCAATCACGACCTGCATTTACTGGCCATCGCTCATGGCGTGCGCGCTCCCAACCGCAATGATACCCTGGAAGCTATCCTGAAAGCACCGGACCGGGATCAATTGCTCAACTGGTTGCAATTACAACCACTGATGGTCTCACAGGGCGACTGGTTGATGGTCCATGCGGGAATCCCACCACAGTGGACACGCGCTGACGCCCTGACACGGGCAAGTGAAATCAGTAACGTTTTGCGAGAACCGGAACAGGCAAACGTGTTTTTTCAAGCCATGTATGGCGATCAACCCGACCAATGGAGCGACCAACTCACAGGACCGGCACGCTGGCGCCTGATTACCAACTATTTTACGCGGATGCGTTTTTGTTCGGCTACGGGGAAGCTGGAGCTTCGCAGCAAGTGCACACCGGACGAGCCACCGGCGAGCTATGCGCCCTGGTATAGTCACCCGCACCGAAAAACCCGTCAGTGGAAAATCATTTTTGGCCACTGGGCCGCGCTACAGGGACAACCCTGCGGCAGCAACCTATTCCCGCTGGATACCGGCTGTGTCTGGGGCGGCCCCATGCGATTGATGAACCTCGACACCGGCACCTGTTTTCATCAACATTTGTAAATACCACCTTGCGGTATCCCGTTTCGAATCAACCATGAAGCCGATAGAATAACGCCTTAATTTTGCAATCAACCCATAATTGATAATTACAAGGTGACGCAAATGATTCGCTCTCTGTCCAACCTGTTTACCCGTATTATGCAGCGCTGGATGCCCGACGCCTTTATTTTTGCCATCATTCTGACCTTTATTGTGCTGCTGGCGGGTATCCTTGGGGAAACACAACGCCCGTCTGATATGGTTCGCTTTTGGGGGGATGGGGTATGGAACCTGCTGGTATTTTCCATGCAGGTCACTGTGACGCTGGTAACTGGCAGTGTGCTGGCACAGACAGCACCGGTAAAAAGACTGCTGAGATCGCTGGCCTGTCTGGCCAAAACACCGGGCCAGGCCATCATTCTTATGACCACAATCGCACTGGTTTGTGGCTGGATCAGCTGGGGGTTCGGGCTGATCACCAGTGCACTGATGGCTCGAGAAATTGCACGCCATGTCAAGGGGGTTCACTACCCACTTCTGGTGGCATCGGCTTACTCGGGAATGGTTATCTGGCACGCGGGATTATCTGGCTCGATTCCACTGAAGATTGCCGTGGCCGACGGCGATATCATCAGCAACTTGATGGGCGATATCACGATCCCACTGACAGAGACAATTTTCAGCTGGGAAGTTTTGCTCATCTGTTTTGTGATGCTAGTGACATTACCCGTTATTTTTCGATTGATGATGCCACAACCCGACGCCGTCCGCGAAGTCACCCCGCAACAAATGGGTATCACCGAAGAGATTCCCATCAGAATCGATACGCCGGCAGACCGGATTGAACACAGCCGACTGCCAACCCTGATGCTCGGCCTATTGGGTTGCGCCTACCTGTTTGAGTTTTTCAGTGACGGCGGCCGTATCGGGCTGAATACCGTCAATTTCGTGTTTCTGGTGACGGGGCTACTCCTGCACCGCTCCGCCCGCAACTATCTCTCTGCTGTCAACGAGGCGGTAAAAGGTCTGTCCGGCATTGTCCTGCAGTTCCCTCTCTATGCCGGAATCATGGGCATGATGGCACAATCCGGGCTGGCTGCATCCGTATCCGAGTGGTTCATCAGCATTTCCAATGAACACACGTTTAACCTGTTTACATTCCTCAGTGCCGGGATAGTAAATTTCTTTATCCCTTCCGGGGGCGGACAGTGGGCAATCCAGGCACCAATCGTTATTCCCGCCGCACAATCACTGGGGATACCACTGAATCAGGCCGCCATGGCTGTCGCCATGGGTGATGCCTGGACCAATATGATTCAGCCATTCTGGGCCCTTCCCTTACTGGGCATAGCCAGGTTGGGCATTAAGGATATTATGGGTTACTGCACGGTGGCGCTACTCTGGTCAGGTCTCGTCTACGGTGTCGCACTATTGCTGCTATTCTGACTGACTTGATAGGAAGTTATCCGCCGGTAAGATAGATATTAATGCTAGGCGTACCCGTGTATTTCCATTCAGGGCCAGTTAGCTGACAATGAGTAAATCAAAAACAGGAGACTTGGGCTGCTGTTTATCAGGTTGATTCGCCGCATGACCTGCCACTTACTATCAGTTTAAAGACCAGTGGAAACGAATGCCCCTCCGGGAACGGCGCTGACAGACAAGGAACCAAACCATCGCTTTGATGATTTCAACAACCCGTTGTTCGTTCACTGGTATCATATAGCCCGGTTTCCACTCAGCGCACATTAATCTCTGCAAGAGCACTATCGAACATTATGAAGATTTACGCCACCGCGCTTTTTTTTATGCTGGCAAGCTGTCCCGCCACAGCCAGCATAATCCCTTATTTCAGACTGGAAGATGGTCACACCAACTGGCAGTACGTTGCCAATTGGTCCAGTGGTATTTTTATCATTCTCCTTTC